>NZ_JBGSXS010000023.1:0-27814 GCF_041751335.1 Aquiflexum sp. | reverse complement strand
TCCATCACGGACACTCTGATAATGGTATAAACAGGGATTGCAAAGATCATCCCCAGTATACCGGCGATTTTTGCACCGGCAAAGATAACAACAAAAATTTCAAGCGGATGTGCTTTTACAGATTTCGAAAAAATCAATGGCTGCAATATGACATTGTCTGTAACCTGAACGACTCCAAAGACAGAAAGAATTTTGAATATCATCAGTCCGATTTGATTGGAACTGTCATAATCACCTGTTGATAAACCGACAATTACCCCAAAAGAAGCACCCAAAATCGGTCCAGCATATGGAATTAAATTGGCTACTGCCGCAAACATGGCAATGGTCAGCGCATAATCTATGTCCATCAAAGTTAGCCCAATGGAGGCGATTGAGAAAATACAGGTTATTTGAATCAACAAACCTATCAGATAGTTTGAAAGTAACCGCTCAACCTTGTTGAAAGTGGAAACAGCCAATTCAAAATAGGCATTTGGAATCAGATTCATCAGGTTTCTTCTCAGCATGCCATTTTCCAATAAGAGAAAAAAAGTAATAAAACTGATGGCCATCACCGCGATCAGAATAGAACTTGTTGTATTTACAACAGTATTGATGATGCCCTGAAAATTGATTGCGCTGAAACTTGTAATCATGTTTTCTCTTACTTGCATGATCAAAAATCCAGGTTCACTCTTAATAATTTCGTACCGGATCAATAAGTCCTCTATTTTTCCAACTGGATTCTGAATTTGTTCATAAAGATAGTCCAAGTCATAAGATGATATGACCTGTATTTGAGCAGAAATTAAAGGGACAAATAACAAGCTGATCAGAAAAAACAAATTGATGACCAAAGCAAATGAGAGGATGATTGATAGCCATCTCGGGACATGTTGCCCCATCAAGTGAAAAGAATTGATTCTATTGGTCAAAGGCCGTAAGATGGCTGCGATGACAAGGGAAAATATCAGGTATTGGGTAATATTTGCAAAATACCAACCCAGCAATAAAAATAAAACAACGGCAACAAGAAGGTAAATGACCGGCCTTTTCATATGGGTAGTGAAAGTTAAAGAAAAAAAGAAACATTTGATACATAATTATGAATTCAGATCATGAATCTGAACTGAATCCATTCATAGATGTTTCCTTTTCAAGCTTGGTCAAAAAGTGGGATTATTCCCACTTCAACTCGTCATCAAACTCATTTTCCGATTCTTCTTTGTCAAATTGCGAAAAGTCGAAATCGGGCAAGAGTTCATTTTTGACATGATCAACTGAATCTTGCAATGCCTCAATAAATTTGCCGAAATCCTCTTTATACAAAAAGATTTTATGCTTTTCAAAAACAAATGAATCATCTTTCATTCGTCTTTTACTTTCGGTGATGGTTAAATAATAATCGTTGGACTTGGTAGATTTTACATCAAAAAAGTAAGTTCTCTTTCCGGCCTTTACTCTTTTTGAGAAGATTTCTTCTCTGTCATTTCCTCTATAATCTTCCACTGTGCAAGGTTTTAAAATGTTTGTTTAATTAATTATTTGCGAGACAAGATAAATGAATTCGAAAAATATATTCAAGGGATTATACAGTTTTTTTTAAAACTTATTTTTTTCTACGCCTTTTGGGTACTCCAAAAACCTGATGAAAAAGGTTGAGGACATAATAAAAGAGGGGCTAACCCTCTTTTATTCTCCGTGCATATATTCCTTTTTACCCATAAGGACATCTTCTGATTCCCGATGGTCAGGATCGTCTACACAACAGTCCACAGGACAAACAGCGGCGCATTGTGGCTCCTCATGAAATCCCGTACACTCTGTACACTTTTCTGTTACGATATAGTAAAACTCGTCTGATACAGGTTCCTGTTTTTGATTGGCATCTACAACAGTGCCGTCTTCAAGCGTAACTTCCTTTAGTTTTGTACCTCCTGCCCAAGTCCATTCTATACCGCCTTCATAGATAGCAGTATTTGGACATTCGGGCTCGCATGCACCACAATTAATGCATTCATCGGTAATCATTATAGCCATGTTGAATCTTTTTGTTGCGCAAAATTAATAATCAATTAACAAATCACGCAAAAAAAAGTTGTCATACTAATTAATTTATATTCATTCTTTCAAAATTTTTTTAAATCTGTTTTGAATATCTTTGCCAAAAATTGAATAATGATGACGCTGGAAGAAAGAATTGATGCTTTTGTAAAACTTGGGGAAAGAATAAAAATGATGGGTGAAGAGGAGTTTGAAATCCTGTCATCTAGGGTGCAAAACAACAATACCTGGTTTAATCCCGAACAAACTAAAAACGCACTTAAAGCCATATACGTAAATTTAAAGAAAGAAAATCTTGAATCTTGGCTCAAATCATACGATTTAAAACCTGTAATTAAAAAGAAATCAATAGGTATTTTGATGGCAGGGAATGTGCCTGCTGTTGGATTTCATGACCTTTTATGTGTATTGATGGTAGGTCACAAGGCCTGTATCAAATTGAGTACTTCCGATCAGGTGTTGATCAATTGGCTTATCAGAGAATTGATTGAATTGGAACCAGGATTTGAATCGTTGATTTCGGTGGAAGAAATGTTAAAAGCCAAAGATGCCTATATTGCTACAGGAAGCGATAATTCAGCCAGGTACTTTGAATACTATTTTGGGAAATATCCCCATATTATCCGAAAGAACAGAACCTCAGTCGGGATTTTGAATGGTTCTGAAAAGCCAAAAGATTTTAGGGAACTTGCTAAGGACATTTTTCAATATTATGGATTGGGATGCAGAAATGTATCTAAGCTATACGTCAGAGATAATGACATGTTAATTGAATTTCTTGATGCCATTGCTGAGTTCAAAGTAGTAGCTCAAAACCACAAATACTACAACAACTACGAATACAACAAGTCAATATTTTTAGTCAATAAAGATGAACACTTGGATAATGGGTTTTTATTGATGCGGGAAAGCAATTCTTTAGTTTCTCCAATTGCAGTATTGTACTATGAACTTTACGGGAATTTGGATCAATTAAACATCAGGCTATCAGCGGATCAAGAAAAAATTCAATGTATTGTGTCTCTCCAAGGATGGTATCCAAATAGTTTGGACTTTGGTAGTGCACAATGTCCGGGGCTAGGAGATTATGCTGATGGGGTGGATACATTACAGTTCCTGAAAAGTCTTTCTTGAAACCTTTAAACCGGTTTTTTTGACAGATAAAAGCTAAACTCACTGCCCTCGTTTAAGGTGCTTTCGATGTATAAGTTACTTCCATTTTTATAGATATAATCCTGCACTAACAACAAACCTAATCCTGTTCCCGATTCTTTGTTTTTTCCCAAAGTGCTAATCGATTCTTTTTTTCTGAGTTTTTCAAGATTTTCAGGAGGGATTCCAGAACCTGTATCTTTGATTCTGATATAAACTGATTCAGTTTTTTCTTTGAGAATAACAGAAATTATATCCCCTTTTCCCGAAAATTTAATAGCATTGCTGATCAGATTTCTGATAGCCAGGTCTATCATATTTTTGTCAGCAAAAACCAAAATAGCACCTTTTGTGTATTTGACTTTTTTCAATAAGATGCCTTTTTCATTTACGGTTTTATCAAATAACAGAAACTGCTCTTGTATCATGTCCTCAAGATTAAACTCCTCTTTTTCCACCACCTCTCCCTTAAGCTGACTACTTGTCCAAGCCAATAAGTTTTCTAATAAAATGGAAACTGAATCCATATTTTGGTTGACTTCGGGAAGGATCTCGAAAAACTCATCTTTCCCTATAACACCCTCATTTGTCAATCTAATAAGTTCTCTTATGCCAAGTATAGGGCCTCTTAGATCATGTGAGATGATGGTGAAAAGTTTGTCTTTAAGTGAATTGGTTCTACCGAGTTCATCAGCTTGAAACTGCAGTTGCCTTTGTATTTTCCTTTCAGCACTTATATTTTCGAATAAAACCATCATACCATTGAAGTGCCCCTTTTTATCCAAGATTGGTACACACTCTACTCTGAATTCAGAATTGATGATTCCTGAATCGAGTTTAAGTTCTACTTCACAGACATCCCTATTTTTGATGATTTCCAACAATTCAGGTTTGTTTCCGAACAATTCCTCCATGGATTTCCCGATCAATGAGTTCATTGGTTTGTTGATTGCCTTTAAAATGGCACGGTTATAATCGATTACCTTTTCATTTGGATCAAAAACAAGTATTCCTTTGGTAATCAGCTCAAATACCTTATCTCTTGCAATAGGCTTGATATTGAAAAGCTCAAACCGAAGCAAAGCAATTCCTATAAATATATAGGTAAACAAAAACGCATAAGGCGTTAAGTCAATATGCTCAAAAGGTCTATATCCCAAAAGGTATGAAATATTGAAAAACCAAGGTACGACACCAGCAAAAATCAATAAATTGATTTGTTTTCTATAAATGCTGTCAGCGCTTCTAAATTTGATGAGCAAAAGAATGTTGCCAAACAAAAGAGACAAATAGAAAAATGTGGTATGGATTACGTACCAAGGTCCGATGGTGATTTTCAATAATGGAAAGGGACCAAAATTGTATACTGAAACCTCTCTATAATGTAAGTGGTGCAGATCATTGGTCAAAATCATCAAATAGGTGATAATCGGGATGGCAAAAACTATAATTGCTGATTTGTAATTCACCCATTTATCCAATCCCGTATACTTCAAACAAAACCAAATCCAGGTTCCCGGTGCAAGAGCAATACCGATATATTCAATTTTTACCCAAAATAGCATTCCCTCAAGGGTTTTACTCAAGAGTTCCATACCATAGCCGATAGCCCAAATGGAAACCAAAAGCATGGTAACGGCAAACCATTGGACAGCATCTTTCATTCTGTAAATAATTACAGTTGAAATTCCAGCAACTAACATTCCTGAAACCAAGAGGATAATGGAAAAAATATTCAATTCCAATCTAAGTCTGAGATGATAATAAGGTGTACCAAAGTAATCATTTTTTAATTCAAAAAATGTCTTTTTATAACATAGTTACAGCGGTTAGGATAAACCACACTTTGAGATAATTTCCTTTCTGGCAAAATCCTGTTAAGTTTAAAAAAAAACCAAAGTCATTAAGATACCTTAACATAGGTTTAATTCAAATAAGACGAAACATTCTTGTCATGGATCTAGCAAAAAGGGAAAAAACAAAAACAGGATTTCCTTCCACTTTTGAAATAGCATTGTTGCTATCAGGGATTATATTTATTTTGATCCTGATTTTTACTAAGCCTGCAGATCATAATTACCCATATTATGGTTTTGAAGTGTTGAAATTCTGGCAAAAAGGTTTCTGGGAACTCTTGGAATTTACCATGCAGATGATTTTGATTTTGGTTTTTGGCTATTCATTGGCGACCTCTGATCAAATAAATAAATTGATTATCAAATTGTCCAGTTTGGCAAACAGTAATTTAAAAGCGGTATTGATAACAGGGACAGTTACCCTAATCGCAGGTTATATCAATTGGGGATTTGGATTGGTTCTCGGTGCTGTTTTGGCCCGCAAAATCGGTGAGGTTAACTTTAAAAATAGTGTCCCGATCAATTACCCTTTGATATGTGCAGCAGGTTATTTGGGTATGATGGTTTGGCATTCGGGACTTTCCGGTTCTGCCACTTTGAAAGTAGCAGAGAAGGGGCATTTTTTAGAAAGTACTATTGGGTTATTATCAGTGTCGGAGACGATATTTTCCAAACAAAATTTATTGATCAATTTAGTTTTGGTGGTTGCCTTGATTTTGATAATGTCCTTTCTAAGTAAGAAAAAACCAAAAATGTCCAGTTTTCCCCTTAGAGATTCAATAAATAAAAATGAGCAAAGATCAGGTAATGGTTATCTGGGAGCGATCATCGGAATTTTGATATTAACATTAGGCCTTTCAGACTTTTTTCTTTCTGAGCAGGGCAACCTTGGTTTTTTTGACCTCAACTTTGTCAATTTTCTACTACTGGGCATTGGCTTATTGTTTTTCAAAAATTTGAAAGATTATGTGAAGTCATTGGAACAAGGTTTAAAAAGTGCCACTGACATCCTGATTCAGTTCCCGTTTTATGCAGGAATAATGGGGATGATCAAATATTCAGGTTTTTTGGAAAGTTTAGGTTCATTGTTGGTGACTGCATCGACTGCAGAAACTCTTCCATTATTGTCTTTTTTCAGTGCTGCAGTTGTTAATCTTTTTGTTCCTTCCGGTGGAGGTCAATGGGCAATTCAAGGCCCGATTTTAATGGAAACTGCAATGCAGATGGGAGTTGATGCTTCCGGCATGGTGCTTTCATTTGCATATGGTGACCAATTGACCAATATGTTACAGCCATTCTGGGCCTTACCACTTCTTTCCATCACTGGAGTTTCTGCCAAAGAAATTTTAAAATATACCATTTACTTCTTTTTGTGCGGACTTTTTGTTTTCGGATTGGGTATCTGGGTATTGATTTGTTAAACCACTCTTGTAATACTCTATAATAAATAACCAAGGCTAATTACATTTTACTTCTATTTAAGTCCTGATTTTTTATCTTTGCGGTCGATAAATAGAATTCCTTTTCACACCATAAACTTTATTTTCAATGGCATTTGATATAGAAATGATCAAAGCGGTATACGCAAAGTTTCCTTCCCGAATAGAAGCAGCAAGAAAAGCCGTGGGCAGACCACTTACTTTGACGGAAAAAATATTGTATGCTCACCTTTCCGAGGGAGAAGCTTCCCAAACTTATGAAAGGGGAGTGTCCTATGTGGATTTTAATCCTGACAGGGTTGCCATGCAGGATGCAACCGCCCAAATGGCCTTACTTCAATTTATGCAGGCAGGAAGAAATCAGGCAGCCGTACCATCCACTGTACACTGCGATCACTTGATCCAAGCAGAAGTAGGTGCCATTGCCGATCTTGACAAGGCAAAAGATAAAAACAGAGAGGTATATGATTTTCTTTCTTCTGTCTCAAATAAATATGGTATTGGATTCTGGAAGCCCGGAGCAGGAATTATACACCAAGTGGTGTTGGAAAACTATGCCTTCCCGGGTGGAATTATGATTGGTACTGATTCCCACACGCCTAATGCAGGTGGTCTTGGAATGATTGCCATTGGTGTTGGTGGTGCAGATGCCTGTGATGTGATGGCAGGTTTACCTTGGGAACTTAAATTTCCGAAATTGATAGGTGTGAATCTTACAGGAAGACTTTCCGGTTGGACTTCAGCAAAAGATGTAATCTTAAAAGTAGCAGGCATCCTTACCGTCAAAGGTGGAACAGGTGCAGTAGTTGAATATTTTGGAGAAGGCGCCAAATCATTGTCAGCGACAGGTAAAGGCACCATCTGCAACATGGGAGCTGAAATAGGTGCCACCACTTCAATTTTTGGTTATGATGAAAAATCAGAAGCATACCTTAGAGGTACAGATAGAGGGGATATAGCCGATATGGCCAATGGAATCAAATCCCATTTGACCGGAGATGATGAAGTATATGCAAATCCTGAGAAATTCTTTGATCAGGTAATCGAAATCAATCTTTCCGAGTTGGAACCGCATGTCAATGGGCCATTTACCCCGGATTTGGCATGGCCAATATCAAAATTTGCCACCGCGGTAAAAGAAAACGGATGGCCTGCCAAGTTGGAAGTGGGCCTTATCGGTTCTTGTACCAATTCATCTTATGAGGATATTTCTCGAGCAGCATCATTGGCACAACAGGCTGTGGACAAAAAGCTTGTTGCCAAATCTGAATATACGATTACTCCAGGTTCTGAGCAGGTGAGGTTTACAGTTGAAAGAGATGGATTCCTGAATATTTTTGAAAATATGGGGGGAGTGGTTTTGGCCAATGCTTGCGGTCCTTGTATCGGTCAGTGGGCCAGACATGGTGCTGAAAAGCAGGAGAGAAACTCCATCATTACCTCATTCAACAGAAACTTTGCAAAAAGGGCGGATGGTAATCCCAACACCCATTCCTTTGTTGCTTCTCCGGAAATAGTAACTGCATTGGCGATTGCAGGGGATTTGACTTTCAATCCAATGACAGATTCTCTTACCAATGAAGAAGGTAATCAGGTCAGATTGGATGAGCCTACCGGACTTGAATTACCTACAAGAGGATTTGCCGTGGAGGATGCCGGATATCAGGCACCTGCAGAAGATGGATCTTCTGTCGAGGTGGTGGTTAGTCCAAAATCTGAAAGACTCGAATTGCTTGAACCTTTCAAAGCTTGGGAAGGAAAAGATCTTAGCGGATTGAAATTATTGATAAAAGCAAAAGGCAAGTGTACTACAGACCATATTTCGATGGCAGGTCCATGGCTAAGATACAGAGGGCATTTGGACAATATTTCCAATAACATGCTGATCGGTGCAGTCAATTATTTCAATGAAGCAACGAATAAAGTCAAAAACCAAATGAACGGAGAATATGGTGAAGTTCCGGCTGTTCAGCGTCAATACAAACAGCATGGGATAGGTTCTATTGTGGTCGGAGACGAAAACTATGGTGAAGGATCTTCCAGAGAACACGCCGCCATGGAACCAAGATTCCTAGGTGTAAGGGCTATTCTTGTTAAATCATTTGCAAGAATTCATGAGACCAACCTTAAGAAACAAGGTATGTTGGCCTTGACCTTTGCAAATCCAGCGGACTATGACCTGATTCAGGAGGATGATGCCATTGATATTGTAGGCTTACATACATTTGCACCAGCAAGGCAATTGACAGTTGTGCTGAACCATGCTGATGGAAGCAAGCATGAAATCAAAGTCAACCATACCTATAATGCCGGACAAATCGAATGGTTTAAGGCAGGTTCTGCCCTTAATCTGATCAAAGCAGGAGTTTGATAAGTATTTTTTACAAAAAAAAGGCTGTTGATTTTAAATCACAGCTTTTTTTTTGTCTTAGATAGGAATATGGTATTAAATTGTACTAAAGTAGCAACGCATGAAAATCGGTTTTACTTCTTACAGCCTAACGAGAAGATTCTATTTTCTTTTTTTTATGGTTTCACTCTTCATTTTCACATTAAGATCAACCTATGGACAAACCGTAGAATCAGATGAAAGAGCCCTTTTAAATGTGGATGAAGGAATCAAATTCTCAAAGGATTCTCTTTTTTTGATGAATTTAAGATTCAGAATGCAGAACAGGGCAGGATTGAATACTTTGGGAGGAGATGAATTTAGCGTCAATGCTTTTGAAATGAGGGTTAGAAGACTCCGCCTGCGATTTGACGGTTTTGTAGGAAACCCCAAATTCCAGTATTATATTCAATTGGCATTTTCTAAAGCAGATCTTGATTTAGAGACTTCTATGATAGCCCAGCCCATTAGGGATGCCATCATTTATTATATTGTTTCAGACAATCTCTATTTTGGTTTTGGGCAATCCAAGTTGCCGGGAAACAGACAGAGGGTGACAAGTTCAGGTAATCTTCAATTTGCTGATAGGTCTATAGCCAACGGATTGTTCAATATTGACAGGGACTTTGGCTTTTTTGCCTACTACACCAAAAAACTGAAACAGGATTCTTTTGTGCAATTAAAAGGAGTGGTTTCATCTGGAGATGGAAGGAACGCCTCTGCTATCAACAATGGTCTTGCTTATACAGGTAGGGTGGAGTATTTGCCTTTGGGTTTATTTAAAAATAATGGAGATTATTCTGAGGGGGATCTAGAATTTGAGCCTAGACCAAAAATATCCATTGGCATGACTTATTCAAAAAATATTAAGGCCAATAAAACTTCCGGGCAGTTGGGCCGGGAATTATTTGAAAATAGAACAATGGACAGTTTTATCCTAGATGGTATATTTAAGTATAAAGGAAACGCCATACTAGCTGAATATATGCAAAGGACCTCTAATGATCCATTTACAAGTAATGAGGCAGGAGATATAAGGTATGTTCAGATTGGTCATGGTATCAACATGCAATTGAGTAAAATGATCTATCAGAATTCTGAATTGGCTTTTAGATATTCCTATGTTGTACCGGGTGATCAGATTGCTTCTTTCCAACAGAGGGTAGATGAGGTGATGATGGGATATACTTATTATCTTAAAGGACATAGGATAAAATTGCAAGGTAATTTTGGATATAAATGGCTAGATGGACTTTCCAATTTGGATAATTCAGGAAATTCTTGGACTGGAATGTTTCAGGTCGAATTCGGGATTTAATTTGAATAATATTTTTTATATTTTTAATTACAATAAGTTTGGTGCAAAAAACAATTTAATGTATGTTTACGGCAATATATTATTTTAAGAATTTTCACCCGAGTTCTAAAAGCTTTATTTTCACCCCATTTTGCTGTTTCTTATGAAAGAAAGAGGTATCAATAATACATTCAAAAAGATCATATATGAATCATCAGAGATGGTCTTTTTGGCTGACGATACCTATCCGTATAATATTTTTTATACCAACGCAGCCTTTGACAAAGGCATGGGTCAATTTTTGGAAGAAAAGACCTTGGTTGGTTTGGGGCTTGATATAAACTCCTATATTTTCAATGAAGAACTGATTATTGATTTTCAAGAAAGGGAGTTTGTGTTCAACTTGGAGTTGCCACAGGAAAACGGTTCCAATTATTTCCTTTTTTATAAAGGTAAGGAGATGAAAAGTAAAGGTATGCCTTCAAAAAAGGATACCCATCAATTCCTTAAAAACTGGAATGATATTATTGGGATTGGTCAGGAGAATTTTCTTTCGTGGGTCAGTGAATCAGTTGAAAATTTGTTGGGATATACACAAGAGGAGGTTACCAATGTTGAGCTGTGCCAGTTTTTCCATACCGATGACCTTCCAAAAGCGCAACAGCTTATTCAGGAGGTAAAAGCAGGAGCGCAACAAGGTCAATTTAAAGCCCGAATGCTTCATAAAGGAGGTGAATTTGTTTGGATGAATTGGCAAGTGAATTTTAATGAGGAAAAATTTTATTTAATAGGTCGGGATATCAGTTCTGACCAATTGGCAATTGCTGATGGAGAATGGAAGCATGAGTTGTTTAAACTGGGAGAAAAAGTTTCTAAATCAGGAGTGTGGGAAATTTCCTTACCTGAAAATGCCATATACTGGAGTGAAGAATTATATGCGATTCACGAAATTGATCAGCCCACTTTTTTTACAATAGATCAGACTATCCTATATTTTCTACCTGAATTCAGGGTTCAGATCCAGAAGGCAATGACAGAACTAATGGCAATAGGTAACAGTTTTGATCTTAAAGCTAAAATCAGAACTCAAAAAGGAAATGAAAAATGGGTAAGGGTTTTGGGGAAAGCCCTTTTTAAAGATAATGAGGTCAGTAAGGTTTATGGTACTTTTCAGGATATTTCCGATGAATATAATTTATTGAATGAGTTGGGTCTTTTCAAGGAGATGTTTGATCTTTCTCCTGAAGCTATTTTGGTAACGGATGTTTCCGGGAAAATCATTTTCACCAATCAGGAAGCAAATCAAAAATTGGATTTTACATCTGAGAACATACCATCAAGTTCAATTAGGGAATTTGACACCAACTTTATTGAGGAATCCAAATGGGTTGACCATGTTTCCCTATTGACCAATGAAAAAAGCAGGATATATCAGAGCTCCTTTAAGAAATCAAATGGAACTGAATATCAGGCTGAAGTAAATTGCAACCTCATTGAAATTCAGGGGAAAAAGTATATCATATCATTTGTCAGAGATATATCTGATAGAATTGTACTGGAAAAGTCCTTACAGGAATCATCAGATTTCTTACTGCACTTGACTGAACAGGTACCTGGCGCTCTCTATCAATTTGTCTTGGATAAAGAAGGGGAGATGACTTTTTCCTATCTAAGTCCGGGGATCAAGGATTTGTTGGGGGTAAAAGAGGCTGAATTCAGCAGCATGAAAAATATTGGTCAGGCCATCAATAAAGTTCATCCTGAAGATATTGCTCAAGTGTTGACTTCCACAGTGGCATCTGCGAGAACCCTAAAACCTTGGACCTGTCAATTCAGGCTGATTGAGCCAGTCAGTGGAAATTATAAATGGGTCTTAGGAGCTGCCAAGCCCGAACTTCTGGAGAATGGTGATGTGGTTTGGTACGGATATCTAACTGATATTTCCGAACAGAAACGCTTTGAAAATAATCTTAAGAGTGCTAGGGAACAAGCGGAAAGAGCAAGTCAGATCAAATCTGAATTTCTATCCATGATCAGCCATGAACTGAGAACGCCTTTAAATGCAATTTCAGGTTCAGTGTATTCCCTGCTACAGGACGACCATACTTCAATTCAAGCCTCGGCTTTGAACACCATCAATTTTGCTGTTGACAATTTGATCATCATGATCAATGACCTTTTGGATTACCAAAAAATTGAAGCAGGGAAACTGACTTTGGAAAATAATCCAATGAATCTCAAAAATGTAGTGGGTCAGGTGATCAATGGACTTGAATTTCATGCAAAAGACAGCAGGAATAAGCTTACCCTACACATGCTTGAGGAGCTGAATATTGATGTAAAGGCTGATAAAGTCAGATTAGCGCAGGTGTTGAACAACCTAATCACCAATGCACTCAAATTCACCAATAACGGAAGGGTTGACGTTACCTTGAAACTAAAGGAAAGTAAAGAAGGCAAAGCCAGGGTATATTTTGAAGTAAAAGATACGGGCATTGGAATAGCTAAAGAACATCAAGCCAGAATATTTGACCAATTTGATCAGATTCAACATTCATTCAGCAAAAAATATGGAGGCACTGGTTTGGGACTTTCTATTACCAAGAAATTGCTGGAGCAAATGAACAGCAATATCAGTATTGAATCTGAGTTAGGAGTTGGTTCTGTTTTTTACTTCGAAGTTGAGTTTGAAAAAATCAGTAAAGTTACCTCACCCGTCCCAGCTACACCCATCCCAGCTGAAACAGCTATAAGGAAAGTCAAACTACTGATGGCTGAGGATAATGATGTGAATGCATTGGTTTTAGGAAAAATCATCAAGAAATGGGGCTTAGACTATGACAGGGTATTCAATGGGCAGGAAGCAGTGGATGCTGTAGCCAAAACCAATTATGACTGTGTTTTGATGGATATTCAAATGCCGGTGATGGATGGTTTCGAAGCCACCGCAATCATTAAGACCATTTCAAATGTGCCTGTAATTGCATTGTCTGCGGCGGCCAAACAAGATCTTTTAGAAAAAATCGAGGAGTGTGGATTTACAGGTTATGTATCCAAGCCTATTGATGCTGCTGAGCTGTTAAAGAAAATCAAAGAAGTCATTGGTTAAGCTTTTAAAGATTATTTGCTTTTTCAAGGTATTCCTTCACTAAATCCATTTCAGGATCCTTTTCATTTACTTCTGTCAAATACCTCAAAGCAAGATCCTTTTCATTATTTAGGTAATGATATATACCTTTATTTCTGAATGCGAACAGATTTCTGGGATTTTGTTTGAGGCTATAATTTATATCCTCTAGTCCTTTTTCCAATTCATTCCTATATAATTGATATAGACCCCTGTTATTGTAAAAATAAGCTTGGTTGGAATTAAGCGAAATTGCTTTGTTGATCAAAGTCATCGCGTCATTAAATTCCCCATTATCAAATGCAATCATGGATCTCAAATTATAAATGTTGGCTTCAGTAGGTTCTAATTTTTCGGCTTTGTCCAAAGCCATTAAAGCTTTTTCAAAATCCTTTAGATAATAAAAGATGGTTGCTTGATTTACTAAAACTTCAGGATTGTCCGGAGATAGGCTCAGTGCTTTTTCAAATGAGTTCAAAGATTCCTGATAATTTTTGAGTTGTTCCAAAACCAATCCTTCCAAAAAATAACTTCTCCAACTTTCAGACTTAATTGATATCAGTGATTTACTATCTTCCAAAGCCTTATAAAACTCACCATTGTCCATATAAGTCACTCCTCTTTCAAAAAGGGCCATGGTATCAGTAGGGTAGGTTTTCAAGATGGAAGAATAATCTACTATGGCATTTTCATACCTGTTCAATTGATACATGACCAAGCCCCTGTTGAAAAGCGCATCCCTGAAATCAGGGTCAATTTTGAGGGCTTCTCCATAAAAATCAATAGCGGATTTTGTATCGTTTTCTTTCAACTTCTCATTACCTTTTAGCAAGTACCTTTCTTTTTTGGTATCCGGACTATCACAGGAAAGTAACGAGATGTTCCATATCAGAAAAATAATTATAAAGTTATGTGGGATCAGTCTCTTTTTTGTCATTGTTTTTTTCTTCACCTAACAACAAGGCAAATGGCATAGTGGATTCACTAAGTTCAAATATTTTCCTTAATACGGCCAAAGTAGGTATAATCATGATCATTCCGATCACTCCCCAAATAGACGCACCTATCAGCAAGCCAACTAATGTAACAAATGCATTGAGATTAACATTGCTTCCAACAATTTTCGGAGTCAAATAATTACTTTCTATCATCTGAATAATCTGAAAGGCTATCACAACACCAATAGGGTAAAAAAGGCTGTCCTTGGTGAGAAATGCAAATATGGTGGGCAAAATTGCCCCAAGAAATGGGCCCAGATATGGAATGACATTCAATAATGCTGCAAAGACGCCAAAGAAAACGGCATGTTTGATTCCAAGTCCAAATAAGACTGCGATATTCATAACCGCTAATATTGCCATTACTTTCATGATTCCGATAATATAATTCTGAACTACTTTTCTTAAAATTCTGATTTCCTGTTTAATTTTATGGTCTTCGTAATTTTTAAAGAATGAAGCTATAAAAGTGGTAAGATGATCTCTGTAAAGAAGAAAAAAGAAAATGAAAACAGGTAATAATACCACACTAGCAAGAGATCCCAAAGTACCAAGAAGGAATTCAGCAAGATTTGAGCTGTTGGACTGTAAAAGATTTATCAAATAATCTTGGTTAAAGCCTTGGCCAATACCAGTTTCAATTTTAAGGTTTTCAATGATGAAACTATCTATTTGTTCAAGATACTTATTGAGTGTTTCTCCCACATTTCCAAGATCTTTGCTGAAACTAGCAACTTGTAGGACTACAAATGTAAATATTCCAAGTATTGCAAAAACCCCTGACAATAAGGCAATTATCGTACTCAGCGTCCTAGATATTTTTTTGCTTTCAAACCAGTTCCCCATTGGAGTAAGTAGCACTGAGATCAGGCCTGCAAGAAATAAAGGGACAAGAATGCTTCGGCCGATGATCAGAATAAAAATAATGACAATGATTAGTAAAAGTACAAATAGCGCTTTAAGATAGGCAGGCAGTTGTAATTTATTTAATTCCATATTCCTTTAAAAATTGAAAATTTAAATTTAATAGCTTTCATTTCTCCAAGTTTAACCCAGATCAAACGGAACTCTACGTTTTGTATTCAAGACCTTAAGAAATTTCAATGCGGACTAATTTTATGCTATACTCAATGGACAAAACAAGATTATTAAAATTAGTTCTATTTTTGACAGATTAAAAATTAAATAGTGGAAAGAGAAAAATCGAATTGGATAAGAATTTCATTTGTTGTCAGCATTGTGTTACTGATAGTCAAATTCTATTCTTTTTATATAACCAATTCCACGGCAATCCTTACTGATGCGCTTGAAAGTATAGT
Source organism: Aquiflexum sp. (assembly GCF_041751335.1). Classification (GTDB taxonomy): domain Bacteria; phylum Bacteroidota; class Bacteroidia; order Cytophagales; family Cyclobacteriaceae; genus Aquiflexum. The sequence goes on along the minus strand of NZ_JBGSXS010000023.1, from coordinate 12,191 downwards.
AAATGTGGTAGCGGCTGGATTCGCAACTTTTAGCATTTACTTGAGTTCAAGACCCCGAGATGATAATCACCCGTATGGACATGGTAAGATTGAATTTTTTAGCGCTGGGGTGGAGGGCACTTTGATTATTCTTGCTGGTGTATTTATATTGCATCAATCCATTTATAATTTATTTTTCCCAAAAGAACTTGAAAAACTGGTAGAGGGAGTTATGTTGGTAACATTCGCAGGTTCAGTAAATGGTATACTTGGATATTTTTTACAAAAAAAAGGAAAAGCGCTGAACAGTCTGACTCTTGAGGCGAGTGGCAAACATTTGATAACAGATACCCTGACTAGTTTTCTTTTGGTTTTTGGAGTTTTGATTATCTACCTGACCCAATATATGTTTTTGGATTCGGTGATTGCCATCTTGTTTTCTTTTTATATCATGTTTTCGGGATATGGCTTGGTCAGAAGGTCTGTGGGCGGGCTTATGGATGAGGCCGACCCTAAAGCCTTGGAGTCAACTGTCAATGTAATTAATTATAACAGAAAAAATACTTGGATTGATATCCACAACATGAGAGTGCAACAATACGGAGGAGATAGGCATATTGATCTTCATCTGACATTGCCTTATTATTTAGATTTAAAACAAGTACATCTTGAGGTAGAACAACTCGAAGAGGTCTTGGAGGATGATTGGAGAGGAGATATGGAAGTTTTTGTCCATTCTGATCCTTGCATACCCGAAAAATGCTGTCACTATTGCCAAATCATTGATTGTCCTGTAAGAAAAGTACCTTTCGAGAAGAAAATAGAATGGACAGCGTCAAATATGTCGAAGAACCAAAAACATTATCATGATCTACATGGATAATATTGTTTTACCAAAGAATATTTTTTTTTAAAAATTTTTGTTATTTTTGACAAAATACAAAAAACTTAGTATATTCGTTAAAAAAAAGCCATGAACGAGGACAAACAATTTCGGATACTGCTAGCGGTAACATCCGTAGTATGGTTGATTCTTGTTGGAGTTCTCATTGTGATCTAACAAGAAATCAAAGGATTAAAAGCTGTTCCTTAAACAGCAATTGCTTTTCAAATGGATTAAAGAGTTTGAAAATGGACATGTCTTTACATGTCCTTTTTTTATTTTAAGAGTATAAGAAAAATTTTTCTGTTTTGTTTTAAGCTTCCAAACCTTATTTTTAGGAATACATATTCATTAAAATCTTCAACCGTAAATTTCAATCCTATGAAAAAATCAATACTGGGATTTTTGGGAATTTTATTTTCCCTTCAAGTATGGGGGCAAGAAACTTCCCATGATGCATTTATTACTAAAAATCTTGATGCCAATACAGAAAAGTTTTCGAAAGCTGCCCGTGAAATATGGGAAAACCCGGAATTGGGGTTTTTGGAATTCACCAGTTCTAAAGTACTAATAGAAGAATTAAAAGCTTCAGGATTTAATGTGGAAACAGGAGTGGCAGGTATGCCTACGGCTTTTGTTGCAACCTATGACAAAGGTGGTCCCGTTATTGGGTTTTTGGCAGAATATGATGCGTTGCCAGGTTTGTCGCAGGATGCAGTTCCTTACAGATCCGTGATAGTAGAAGGCGGAAGTGGACATGGATGTGGACATAACTTATTTGGGACTGCGGTCGTAGCTTCAGGAGTCGCCCTTAAAGATTGGATTGATGCAAATAATATCAAGGCTACTATCAAAATTTTTGGAACACCGGCAGAAGAAAGTGGTGGAGGCAAGGTTTATATGGCCCGTGATGGCATCTTCAACGGAGTAGATGCTGTCATCAATTGGCATCCTTCCGATAGAAATGCAGCAAATGCTTCGAGTTGCAATGCTGTAATTGGTGGCAGGTTCAAATTTCATGGTGAAACTGCCCATGCAGCAGCCTCGCCACAAAGGGGAAGATCTGCACTTGATGCCGTGGAGGCCATGAATATGATGGTCAATATGATGCGTGAACATGTAGATCAGGAAAGTAGAATCCATTATATTATTTCCAATGGTGGTTTGGCGCCAAACGTTGTGCCTGACTATGCAGAGGTTCAGTATATGATCAGGCATCCTGATATAACCGAACTTAAAGATATGTGGGCCAGAATTGGAAAAGCGGCCGAAGGTGCTGCCATGGGAACAGGTACAAAGGTTGATATTGAACTAGCATCAGGATTATATGGTCTCTTGCCCAATGAAACTTTAGCCAAAGTGATGCATAAAAATCTTTCTTCGTTAGGTGGATTTGAGTACAGCCCAGAAGAGATTGAGTTTGCAAGGGAGATACAAAAAACATTTAACTCGAAAAACATTCCTCCCATAGAATCAACTAAAAATATCGAGCCGTACCGTGTCAATTTCTTCCCGGCTTCTACAGATGTTGGTGATGTAAGTTATGTCGTACCTACTGTAGGATTAGGCACTGCAACTTGGGTTCCGGGAACAGCTGCCCATACGTGGCAGGCTGTAGCGGCGGATGGTATGAGTATTGGATACAAAGGCATGATGCTTGCCGCTAAAACAATGGCGCTTACAGGCAAAGACTTGATTTTGAATCCTTTGTTGATCAAAGAAGCGACCAATGAATTCAATGAACGCATGGGAGATTTGAAATACGAAGCTCTTGTTGGGGATAAAAAAGTACCTCTTGATTTCAATATAAAAAATTGAATTACAAAATAAAAATCAAAAAAAGGATGGGTAAAAAGCCATCCTTTTTTTGATTACACGTGAGCTCTACTACTGAAAATCCGGATTTGTAAAATTACAACTTCAATGAGTTTTTTATTTAAACTAATCCAGCTCTTTTTAACAAGGCCTCTGGTTGAGGTTCCCTTCCCCTAAATCTTCGGTACAGTATTGATGGATGTACTCGTCCACCGGCAGAAAGGATGTTCTCCATGAAAGAAGTAGCTGTCTCCTTATCGAAAATTCCTTTTTCCAAAAACAATTCAAAAGCATCTGCATCCAACACTTCGGCCCATTTGTAACTGTAGTAACCAGCAGCATACCCCCCTTGGAAAATATGTGAAAAAGAAGTACTCATCAATGTGCCTTCAACATCAGGAAGTAAGTTGGTAGCTTCCATTATCTTTTTTTCGAATTCCGGAATATCTTGAATCTGAGTTGGTTCAGTACTATGGTATGCCATGTCCAAGAGTCCAAAACTTATCTGCCTTAGGGTTTGATATCCTTGATGGAAATTGGAGGCATTTTTTATTTTATTGATCAAATCCTCAGAAATCGGTTCACCTGTTTCGTAGTGTTTGGCGAAAAGGTCCAAACACTCTTTTTCATAACACCAGTTTTCAAATATCTGAGAGGGAAGTTCAACAAAATCCCAATAAACACTTGTCCCTGAAAGTGATTCATAGGTGCCTTTTGCCAACATCCCATGAAGTGCATGTCCAAACTCATGGAAAAGCGTCGTTACTTCATTGAAAGTCAAAAGAGATGGTTTGGTTTTGGTTGGTTTGGTGAAGTTGCATACAATAGAAACATGAGGTCTTTTATCTTTTCCATCAATCACTTTTTGACCACGGAAACTTGTCATCCATGCCCCATTTCTCTTTCCTGCACGAGGGAAAAAGTCCGCATAAAAGACAGAAATATGGTTTCCATTTTCGTCTTTGACTTCATAAGCGCTTACCTCTGGATGGTAAACAGGAATGTCTGTATTGATTTCAAATTTCAATCCATAAAGTTTTTCTGCGGTGCTAAAAACACCATTTATTACATTTTCAAGTTTAAAGAACGGACGGAGTAATTCGTCATCCACTTCATATTTTTGTTTTTTGAGTTTTTCGGAATAATAGCCAAAATCCCACTTTTCAACCTTTTCCAGGTTATCCAACTCTTTGGCGAATTTCTCTAATTCCTCGACCTCTTTATGTGCTTTGGGTTTTGCTTTTTCCAATAAATTGGATAGAAAGTGCATCACTTCAGGACCACTTTTTGCCATTCTTTCTTCCAAAACAAAATCAGAAAAACTTTTGTAACCCAATAAAGCAGCCCTTTCAGTTTTCAACCTGAGCATGTCCTTGATATGCTGCTGATTGTCCAGTTCATCACTTTTACTGCATTTGGTGTTGTATGCCTGGAAAATCTCCTGTCTCAATGGCCGATTATCCGCATAGGTCATAAATGGGATATAGCTAGGGTAGGCTAATGTGAACACCCATTTGCCAGATTTACCCTTTTCTTCGGCTGTTTGTGCGGCCGCTTCTTTCACAGCATCAGGTAATCCAGAAAGATTGCCCATATCTTCAATGATAAGTTCATACTTATTGGTTTCGGCCAATACATTTTCACCAAACTTAAGCCCAAGCTGCGATAATTCTTTATCGATTTCCCGGAGCCTGTTTTTTTGTTTCTCATCAAGCTGCGCACCGTTCCGAACAAATGCCTTATAGGTTTTCACCAAAAGTGTATCCTGTTCTTCATTTAACTTTAATTGATCTTTTTGAGCATAAACCTGTTTGATATGATCAAATAATACCTCATCGAGCAATACATCATTGCTATGTGCAGTTAACAAAGGAGAAATCTCCCTGGCCAAAGCTTGAATTTCATCACTTGTTTCTGCTGAATTAAGATTGAAAAAAATAGCTGAGACTACGTTAAGTCTGTCACCCGCTTGATCCAATGCAGCGATAGTATTTTCAAAATCCGGAAGAGGTTGGCTTTTGATTGTAGCGATATCATTTTTAGCGAAATTGATGGCTTCCTGTATGGCAGGAAGAAAATGTTCGGTTTTGATAAGATGAAAAGGAGGGGTATCAAATGGAGTAGTGAATTTTTCCAATAATGGATTCATAGATATAATATTTAATTTAATCTGAAAAACACTTCAATTCGGACAAAGTTAACCAACTTTTGATGTTTTTTGGAAAGCATGTGGTTTATAAAGGCCTAGAAAATTATCAGGAAAAGATCATGATTTGTAGACCATGAGGTAAAACCCCAACCATAAAAAGAAACAAATAACATAACTAAATAGAATTACTATTGTAGATTCAGAAATACTTCGCCTGCTGATGGAATGAAATCCCATAACCAAAACAAAAATGTAAAGCAGTTCAAAAAGATTGATAGCCTGTAGCGGATAGATATATTTTGGGGAGATAGTGCCCAAATCAACCAAGTTATAGAATGAGAGAGGATAGAAGTTCTTCACTTCTAAATAGGTCACAGAATCTGATGGTTGGATAAAATATAACAATTTTATCAACTCAGGAAAAACAAAAATTACTTCTGCTACTAGAATAAATTGCCATAATTTAGTAAAGGAGGTTTTATAGCCAAAAGCAAAGGCCCCTGTCCAAATCACAAAAGCAGTCACCGTAAATTTCCATAACAATGCAAATGGTGTCCACAAGTAATTCAAAGCATTGAAAATATGGAAGATGGTAAAGGTACCATCCGCCTCTAACTCATCATAACCTGGGACGCTTTGGAGTATCAGATCATTGGTCACATAGCGTATCAACAAAAATAAAACAACAAGAATCAGAAAAAACAATCTCTTGTCGAAATCTATTGTATCCTGAATACGTTGAGAAATTGAACTTTGTGGAATCGCCATATCATAAAATAATTATTGCCAAATCTAAATGATTGTTTGGATTACCATATAATTTTGAAGAAAATTTAGAATAAGAATGCGGACATTACTGATATTATTTGGTTTTTTATTCATCAGCACCACCCTCGTGGCTGATGCCCAAGAAGAACCCTTGGATAAAATTGGAATTGAGGAATCTCCATACCTCCTTTTGGATAAGGGACTTCAATTCAGGATTACTGAAAATGTAAATGCACTTTATAATTTTGACTTCGCAACAGCTGAGCGGGGTTTCAGGGTGCTTCAATATCAATATCCTGACCATCCATTGCCTTATTTTTTATTAGGATTAAGTACATGGTGGAAAATCGCACCGGATATCGAAAACAAGAGGATGGATGAACTGTTCATCAGACAGATGGACGAAGTGATCGACAAAGCAAAAAAGATGCTTAACGATGATTCTGGTAATAGAGAGGCTGCATTTTTTCTGGCAGGTGCATATGGCTTCCAAGGGAGATTGCTTAGTGAAAGGAAGAGTTGGGCCAAAGCCACATTTGCTGGCAAGAATGCACTGAAATACCTCAATTTGAGTAGGGGTGAGGAAGAACTCAATCCAGAGCTTTTGTTGGGTGATGCACTTTTTAATTATTTCTCTGTTTGGATTCCTGAGAACTATCCTTATTTGAAACCTGTGGTAGCCTTATTCCCAAAAGGTGATAAAGCCCTAGGTTTGAAGCAATTGGAGGATGTTGCCCAAAATGCGTTTTATGCAAGGGTTGAAGCACAATATTTTTTGTTTAGGTTATATTCTTCTGATGAAAAGCAACCTTACAAAGCCTTGGCCATTACTGACTATTTACATTCCAAATTTCCAAACAATCCCTATTTTCATCGATCTTATGCGAGACATTTATATACAGTTGGAAGAATCACAGAGTCCAAAGAAAAGTCAGAGGAGATATTGAGAAGGATTGAAGAAGGATGGACAGGATATGAGTCTAATTCAGGCAGATATGCAGCATTTTATATCGCCCAGTTTTATGATAGGGTAAATGAAAAACAGGAAGCAAAAAAATATTATCTCAAGACGCTTTCTTATGGTGAAGAATCAGAAAGCCAGGAAAGTGGGTATTATTTATTTTCGTTAATAGCTTTGGGAAAGATGGCCAATGAAGAGAAGAACAAAGTACTGGCAAAACAATATTTCAATCAAGTAAAGAAATATGCCAAGAGAAAACACCCCGCGCACATCGAAGCTCGAAATTATATCAAAAAGAATAAACTTTAATTAAACTTTCTCGTTCCAAAAATAGAAAAATCAGGAGATAATTTGAAAAATTTCATAAAGTTGAAAATAATTCAATGCAAAAATTCTGAAAAGTAGTTAATCAGATAACAATATTTTGGTTTCAACCACGTTTTTTGTTAGTAATTGCTTTAAAACAATATCAAATTATATTACCTTTGTACAACATAATATTTTGAAAATTCTTCAATCATGGATAATAGCATTAAAGTGAAATTCGATAAAATAGACCGCAAGATCCTAGAGATCCTACAAGGAAACGCCAAAATTACCAACGCCCAGCTTTCTAAAGATATTGGACTTTCTCCTGCACCGACATTGGAGCGTGTGAAAAAGTTGGAGCAATCAGGAATCATAAAAAGCTATCATGCTAAACTAGACCCTGAGAAAATCGGCCTTGGTGTCAGTACTTTTGTTCTTGTAAGCCTAATAGGTCATAACAAAGGAAATATCGATGCTTTTATGCGAGAAATCAACGAAATACAAGAAGTAATCGAATGCCATCATATTACAGGTACAGGCGACTTTATTTTAAAAATAATAGCCAAAGATATCACCGCTTATCAAAAATTGATGCTTGAGAAAGTAAGTGAAATTAAAGAAGTGGATTCAATGCAATCTATGGTGATTCTTTCTACATTTAAGGATAGCAAAGTATTGCCGATCCCTGCATAATTTAAAGATTAAAGATTTAAGGGTGGCCTAAAGTCACCCTTTTTTTATGCCTAATTATGGAAAATCCCTGGAAAACCAAATCTATTAAAGATATTTATGACAACCCTTGGATCAAACTTGAAGAGCATCAGGTGGTGATTCCTTCTGGAAAAGACGGGATTTATGGAAAAGTCATTTTTAAAAACAAAGCCTTAGGAATTATTCCGATTGATCTAGAAGGAAATACTTGGCTAATTGGTCAATATCGGTATACTTTGGACGAGTTTTCTTGGGAAATACCCATGGGTGGAGGACCTATTGAAATAGATATTTTGGAATCTGCAAAGCGCGAGCTTAAAGAAGAAACGGGACTTCTTGCCGAAAAGTGGACCAATATTCTTAGGATTCATACTTCCAATTCAGTGACTGATGAGGAAGGTTTTGTCTTTCTTGCTGAGGGCTTGACCGAGGGGGAAACAGAATTTGAAGAAACAGAACAACTGCATGTTTTGAAATTACCGCTTCAGGATGCTGTACAAAAGGTCATGGATGGTGAAATCACTGACGCAATATCTATTGCAGGCTTACTCAAAGTAGCCAAACTGAAGAATATTTGATCATTTTGTATATTGTAGGTAATGACAATTGCTGATTTTAAAGATAATTTTTCCAAAACCACTTATTTAGCAGTTCCGGTAATGCTTAGCCAATTGGGCCAAGTATTGGTCGGCGTTGCTGACAGTATGATGGTAGGTAGATTGGGAGCAGAACCTTTGGCAGCAGCATCTTTGGCAAATAGTATTTTTTATGTTGCCCTGATGTTTGGTATTGGGGTTTCCATGGCAATCACTCCCTTGGTGGCAATGGAGGATGGAAAGAGAAATGCGGGTAAAATTTCAAGACTCTTCAATCATGCATTTGTGATCAATATGGCCACAGGAACCATGTTGTTCCTATTGATTGTCTTAGCCTCCCCATTATTGAAACATTTGAATCAACCTAAGGAGGTGGTGATCCAAGCGATTCCATATCTTGTTATTATCACTTTTTCTTTGCTGCCATTCATGTTTTTCCAAACATTCAAACAACTAGCAGAAGGGCTTTCCCAAACCAAACAAGCCATGTATATCACATTGTTCTGCAATGCAATAAACGTTTTTTTAAATTGGGTTTTGATCTATGGTAATTTGGGGTTTTCATCCATGGGATTGAATGGTGCTGGTTGGGCAACCCTTATTTCTCGGGTTATGATGGCTGTGGTCATTGTCTATTATGTTCGAAAATCAAAACGGTATAAACCATATTCATTGGGTCTTGGGATAAAAAAAATGAGTTTTCACATGATAGCCCGAATGCTGAAAATAGGTGTGCCTACTGGTTTTCAGTTTATTTTTGAGGTCGGTGCTTTCAGTGCGGCGGCCATTATGATGGGATGGATCAGTGTCAATGCACTTGCTGCCCATCAGATAGCCATCAACCTTGCATCGGTGAGTTATATGATGGCTTCGGGGCTTTCAATAGCTGCAATGGTCAGGGTGGGTAATCAACTCGGAAGAAATGACATCAAATCTCTCCGAGAGGCTGGATTCACCGTTTTTATAATGGTCACAATGTTTATGAGTATATCAGCTGTAATTTTCATTGTTTTCAGGGAGTTTTTGCCATCGCTTTATATAGATGATACGGCGGTTATTCAAATGAGTGCAACCTTACTTATCATTGCTGGCTTATTCCAATTATCGGATGGTATACAAGTGGTGGGACTAGGGGCTTTAAGGGGTATGGCAGACGTTAGGGTTCCAACTGTTGTAACTCTAGTGGCTTATTGGATCATTGGTTTGCCATTGGGTTATTTTTTTGCATTCGTATTGGGAATGCAGGAAGTGGGTATTTGGTATGGTTTACTGATAGGATTGACAGTCACAGGAATTCTGCTTTTATTCAGGTTTCAGCGTTTAAGTTCAAGGCTTTTGCGTGAAAAGAATTCAAAAATCCCATCAATATAGTTTGGTTTTTTATTTAAAGGGATTCTTTCTATTTTCCGATAAATTATTCAAACTGAAAATGAAAAAAATCTTTACCCTAAATGCCGTTCTCTTTTTATTGACTCATATTTCTTTTTCTCAAAGTCTCCATGTTTTGTCCCAAAAGGAGCAAGCCGTGGTGATTGACAAATGGCTGGAAGAAAGAATAAAAACCTTACTGCCTTCCCTGATGGATAGGGCTGACATTGATATGTGGGTAATTATTTCAAGGGAGTATAATGAAGATCCTGTGATCAGGACTTTTTTGCCAGCTACATGGCATGCCGCAAGACGGAGAACCATGCTAGTCATCTACAAAGCACCAAACAGTCAGGAAGTAGAGACACTTGCTGTTGCAAGATATGATGTGGGGAAATCTTTCAAAAAAGCTTGGGATCCCGAAACCCAGCCTGATCAATGGAAAAGATTGGCAGATTTGATTGCCGAGAAAAATCCAAAAAAAATTGGTCTGAATATGGCCAAAGACTATGGCCATGCTGATGGATTGAATGTGACTGAATACAATACCCTTTTAGAATACCTTCCCAAAAATTATCATTCAAAAATCACCTCTGCCCAAAGTTTGGCCGTAGGATGGTTGGAAACAAGGACACCCTCTGAAATGGCAACATATAGACATATTCAAGCCATAGCCAATCAAATCATAGCGGAAGGACTTTCTGAAAATGTGATCACTCCCGGGGTGACTACAACTGAAGATGTGGTATGGTGGTACAGGGAAAGAATTAAGGAGTTAAAGCTTGATACTTGGTTTCACCCATCTGTTGATATTCAAAGACCAGACCCTAACTCCCAGGAGCATTTAAGGTCATTTGCGGTAAAAGCGGATTCAGAAGTAATTATGCCGGGAGATATTCTCCATATGGATTTTGGAATCACCTATTTGAGGTTAAATACAGATACCCAACAATTAGCCTATGTGCTAAAGCCAGGTGAAGATGAGGTGCCTCAATACCTCGAAGATGCGATGAAAGTGGGCAACAGGCTTCAGGATATTCTCACATCTCAATTTGTAAGCGGAAGGACTGGGAATCAAATTTTGAGAGAAACCAGAAAAATGATGGATTCTGAAGGTATCAATGGAAGTATTTACTCACATCCGCTTGGGACTCACGGCCATGCTTCAGGACCGACTATTGGTATGTGGGATAATCAAGGGGATACAAAAGGAGCGGGGGACTACCCATTATATCCCAATACAGTCTATGCCATTGAGCTGAATGCAGTTGTATTTGTAAAAGAGTGGAACAAAGAGGTTAGGATTATGCTGGAGGAAGGCGCCTTTTATGATGGTGAAAAAGTGACTTATCTCAATGGAAGACTGAAAAATTATATGACTATACCGAGGGTTTCCAATCATTTGAAAAATTAGAGTCGATTTAATTGAAATTAATTTGAAATCGAGCTTTTAGATTTATCAAATAAATCATGGGGCTCAGGCACTTCCTGAATTTGCAAGAGTATCCCGTAACTAATCAGGTAATGAGCCATGGTGTACGCCAAAATGCTAATAGCATGTCTTATTGGATCTTTACTGTAGAAATCCATGCCAGTAATTGAAGCACTGACTATGAATAGAAAAGCTCCAAAAAAAACAATGTTGAAACTTTTTCGGCTTACAAAAAACCTCCTGTTCATAGCCAGAATAAAAGCACCGATACCAATAAAAGAGTAGAAAAGGCTCGGGAAAAACAGGTCATCAGTGAAGGATAGGATCATCGAGGCATAGACGCCAAGAATGGCAGAAAGCACAAATTCAGGCCACAATTTTTTCAACTTTGGTTTAGACCCTTCAATTCCAAGTTTTGAAGATTTGATATACAATAACCCATAAAAGGTCTGTGCGACAATGAAAGTGCAAATCCCTAAGGTTTTAAACAAATTAATTTCAATATCGGGCAGCATAAAAATATCACCAATAAATGAGAAGAAAATAGCCACAATCATCAAAGGCATCAGCGAGTGATTGTTGTCTTTAAATCTTAAAATCAGGTAAATGATAAGAATTGGAAGTGTAATCAGATTAAAAAAATAAAAACCAGTTTTCAAATTGGTCAAAAGAAAAATAATTGAAAGTAAAACACAAATAAAATATATAGCGGTCAAAGCATTCTTCCAAGCTAACATTAGAGTCTATAATTAATAAATTTAAATGGTTATGCGCTTCTTTGCCAGTAATCCAATATTCTAATTCAAACATGTTGGAAGTCCGATGTCGGAAGTCCGATGTACTGGGCATTTAAGTTTCCTGGCTAGAATTAAAATGAATAACCATTTTACTGGCATCATAGCGTACACGCATATAAATTTAAATGTAAATGAATAACTCAAAATATAACATACTTTTTAAATAAAAATTTAATTAAAAATGTTATAATTAACTTGAATTACAAATTTTTATACTTAATTGCTATGGTTAAGTATTATTTATAAAATTGCATTATAAAATTGAATTTTAATTTATTAAGGTTTTAAAACTGGTATTTCTTTATTTTTTGGAATTGTCAAAAGAAAGAAAAAAGCCACAATTGAAGTGGCTGCTCCTAGTGAAAAAACCAAAGCAAAGTTTTTGACATCATTTGCAAAGACAAATCCTGACACCAAAGCGCC
>NZ_JBGSXS010000022.1:0-19426 GCF_041751335.1 Aquiflexum sp. | reverse complement strand
GTTTATTTTTGAGGATTCAGACGTGGTCATTGAGGGACTTGCCTTTACAAACTGCCCTTCAGAACCATTAACTGTGGGGGATACAATTGACCTCGATGTGCTAATCACTCCCTCCAATACTACTAACCAGACTATTGCATTTACCGCAATTGATGGAACCAGCGTAAATTATCTCAGCGGTGAGTTCGTCGCAAGTACCCCTGGAGAAATCACGGTGACGGCTACCAGTTTGAGCGACGGTTCGGTATTTGCCTTCTGTACAATCATCATTCAGGATAATGCATCTTCCTTTGATCCATACAGTTTTGTGCAAGCCGAGGATTTTTCTACTCAGACCGGTATTCAGCTTAGTAATTCTGGTGCAGCAGTTGGTTATGTAAATAATGGCGATTATATCCAGTTCGACAATGTAACCTTTGGCCGAGGCCCCCTCTCAGGTCAGATTATCGCTTCCAGCAATGCCACAGGAGGGATCATAGAATTCAGGACCGGCAGCCCTGATGGGATCTTAATTGCCACCGCTGAAATTTCCAATACCGGTGGATGGCTAACCTTTCAGTCATTTGATATTGAGGTGGTCGATCCGGAAAGCTACGCAGATGGGACAGTGTATTTAGGCGATGAGTCGCTTTATCTGGTATTTAAGGGTGGCTCGGGATACCTTTTGGATGTGGACAGGTTTATTTTTGAGGATTCAGACGTGGTCATTGAGGGACTTGCCTTTACAAACTGCCCTTCAGAACCATTAACTGTGGGGGATACAATTGACCTCGATGTACTAATCAATCCCTCCAATACTACTAACCAGACTATTGCTTTTACCGCAAGTGATGGAACCAGCGTAAATTATCTCAGCGGTGAGTTCGTCGCAAGTACCCCTGGAGAAATCAAGGTGACGGCTACCAGTTTGAGCTACGGTTCGGTATTTACCCAGTGTATTATTAGCATTATTGAGGCCGAATCAACAAAAAACTTAAATATCCTAATATACCATGAAACAAATGGATTCAGACATGGCTCAATAAATGATGGTATAAATATGGTAAATGAGTTCGCAACAGATTTGAATTGGACTGTTACTGATTCACGAAGCAGCGAGGTTTTTAACGGCACAGAGTTGTCACAATTTGATGTTGTTATTTGGATGAATACTTCTGGCGACGATTTGCTCACACTTACGGAACGGAATGCCTTCGAAGCTTATATTAAAAATGGTGGAGGCTTTGTAGGTGTTCATGCGGCAACAGATACTTACAGGGATGGTAGCTGGCCATGGTATAACGATCTGGTAGGTGCTATTGTACAAACATCCCCTAACCATACAGCTAATAATACAAATGCCACAATTGATGTGGTGGGTATACATCCTGCAGTGGCACATTTAAAGGACATGTGGAACAAAAACGAAGAGTACTATTACTGGAAATTAAATGGAGGATATCTGTACAGTGGTAACATTGATTTGCTTAGGGTTCGGTCAACTGGAGGAAACAGTTATGATGAACCCAGGCCAATTACATGGTATAAATTATTTGACGGCGGAAGGTCTTTTTACACAGCTTTGGGCCACAATGGTTCAGACTTCAGCAATAATATCGAGTTCAGGACCATGATGAAAGAGGCTATCTTATGGGCCGGAGGAGGTAATGAACCCATGAACTCAGCCAAATCTGAAACTCAATCTGAATATGACCTGCTCATATTCCCCAATCCTGCAAGCAGTGTTTTAAATATTTCAGAAGATAATTTTAAGGATGACAATCTGTATGCTGTCCATATTTTAACTATTGAAGGTGTAAGAATGATGTCACAGATAGTTAGTAAAGATAAAAATGAATTGAATATAAGCAGATTAGGAGCGGGGACTTACTTGGTGATATTTGAAGGTTCCAATCAGTTTAAACGGCAACTTCTTCGAGTGAAATAAATGAGGTCGCGGTGACAAATACCAATTAAAAAAGCACATCAATTAATGATGTGCTTTTTTCTTTAATTTCCAGTTTCGAACAATTCAGAAAAAAAGCCCCGGAAGAGGTCCGGGGCTTGTTGTGCGCACGAGAAGATTCGAACTTCCACACCCGTAAGGGCACCACCCCCTCAAAGTGGCGTGTCTACCAATTTCACCACGTGCGCTTTTAGGGTCAGCAAAAGTAGAAAGGAAAGCATTTACCTGCAAGGGGAAAGGTTTATTTTAATTACTAATTTTAGTTTACTCATGCCATGACTTTGAGTCCTGGTATGAATTTTTATCCAAACACCTTATTCTCCGCCGCCAACAAAGTATTGTACAATAAAGAAGCAATGGTCATAGGCCCAACACCACCCGGGACAGGTGTAATTGCTGAAGCTTTTTTGGAAACCTCCTCAAACTTGACATCACCTATCAGCCTAAATCCTGATTTCTTGCTGGAGTCTTCAATTCTGTGAATTCCCACATCAATCACTACAGCACCTTCTTTGACCATGTCTGCGGTAACAAATTCAGGCTTACCCAAGGCTACAATCAGGATATCGGCCGTTTTGGCTATATCCGAAAGATTCTTGGTCCTGCTGTGGGTTAAAGTAACCGTGCAATTTCCCGGATACTCATTCCTTGCCATCAGTATACTCATTGGAGAACCAACGATATGGCTTCTTCCAATGACCACACAGTGTTTACCTGAAGTTTCTATTTTGTATCTTTTCAATAACTCTACAATGCCATAAGGTGTCGCTGCTACATAAGCCGGCCAACCTAATGTCATCCTACCCACATTGGCAGGCGTAAAGCCATCCACATCTTTTTCAGGCTTGATTTTATTGGTTACTTTTTCAACAGAAATATGCTTGGGGAGCGGCAATTGAACAATCAGACCATCAATTTCAGGATTTTGGTTGATATCTTCCACCACTTTCAACAGTTCTTCTTCAGACACCGATTCCTCCAACCTTACCAAAGTGGACTCGAAACCAACCTGTTCACAGGATTTCACCTTTGCCCCCACATAAGTCTGACTCGCCCCGTCATTTCCGACAAGTATTGCAGCCAAGTGAGGCGTCTTTCCTCCTTCCACCTTGATCTCAGCCACACGCTGCGCGATTTCAGTTTTGATTTCTTCTGAGGTCTTTTTTCCGTCGATGATAACCATTGATTTACGAATTACGATTTTTGATTTACGATGCCTATTAAGGATTTCTTAAGGGCATTATGATCTTGAGGTCTTTAAACTTGCCACACCGATTGCCACAATCTCATCGGCTTCTTTTATTAACCGTTTAATCTCAGTTGTTAATTCCTGATTGGAATTTATTTCCTCAATGACTTCTAGAAAAAACTGACTCTCATCCCCTTCTTCTTCAACAATTTTTAATTTATTTATAAAATCAGGCTTTGACTTTGTCCTTCCAACTGCCATGTAATTTGCAGCTACCGAACTAGAACATCTGAGTAACTGATTCACATAACAGTTAAATTCTCTTGAGTGGGGTAAACTCGAACATAATCGCCAAACATCTATTGCAAACCGCTTAGTTCTTTGTTTCATTTCAAGCTTCATGGTTAACTTATTTTAGTTAGACATTTTTTAAAAAACTATACAATTACAATTTAGAACTGAATTACATTTCAACCTCGTAAATCGTATTTCGTAAATCGTCAATCCAACTTCAGCACCGCCATAAACGCCTCTTGAGGAATCTCCACATTCCCTACTTGCCTCATACGTTTCTTTCCTTTTTTCTGCTTTTCCAAAAGTTTACGCTTTCTGGAAATATCTCCTCCGTAGCACTTGGCCAAAACATTTTTACGCATGGCTTTCACAGTTTCCCTCGCAATGATTTTGGCTCCTATTGCTGCTTGGATTGCAATCTCAAACATTTGTCTCGGCACCAATTCCTTCAATTTTTCGCAAAGTCTCTTTCCCCATTCGTATGCTTTGTCCCTGTGGACAATAGCTGATAATGCATCCACAATTTCACCGTTGAGCATCACGTCCAAGCGCACCATATGGGATTGTTTGAAACCGATCATCTCATAATCCAAAGAAGCGTATCCTCTTGAGATGGTTTTCAGTCGGTCAAAAAAATCAAAAACAATTTCCGCCAACGGCATATCAAAGGACAATTCAACACGGTCAGATGTCAGGTATACCTGATTTTTGATCAATCCTCTTTTGTCCATACAGAGTTGGATGACCGGACCTACAAACTCAGCTGCAGTAATAATGGTCGCTTTGACAAATGGCTCTTCGATATGCTTGAAAAGTGTCGGATCCGGCATATCAGAAGGGGCATTGACCAGCTTGTACTCATTATTGTTCATCAGGGCCTTAAACTGAACTGAAGGAACGGTAGTGATGACCGTCATGTCAAATTCACGCTCCAAGCGCTCCTGAATGATCTCCATGTGTAGCATTCCTAAAAATCCACAACGGAATCCAAATCCCAAAGCTGCAGATGTTTCAGGTTCCCATACCAAAGAAGCGTCATTGAGTTGGAGCTTTTCCATAGAAGCCCTGAGTTCTTCAAATTCCGTGGTTTCAACAGGATAGATCCCTGCAAAAACCATTGGCTTCACATTCTCAAAACCTTTGACCATTATAGTACAAGGATTTTTGACATGGGTAATGGTATCACCGACTTTTACCTCCTTCGCCACTTTGATCCCTGAGATAAGGTACCCAACATTTCCTGCAGACATTGTCTGTTGGGGGATTTGATTCATTCCCAAAATACCGATTTCATCTGCGAAGTATTCTTTATTGGTATTGACAAATTTGATCCTGTCACCCTTGTTCATACTACCATTGAAAATCCGGAATATAACTTCCACTCCTCTAAATGGATTATAAACCGAGTCAAAAATCATGGCCTGAAGCGGTTCGTTGGGATCTCCTTTGGGAGCTGGGATACGTTCCACGACGGCATTCAGAATATCTTCAATACCAATACCTTCTTTACCGGAAGCCAACACAATATCTTCCCTATCACAACCGATAAGGTCTATCACCTCATCAGCTACTACTTCGGGTTCAGCACCGGGAAGGTCAATTTTATTTAAAACAGGTATGATTTCAAGATCATGGCCGATGGCCAAATACAAGTTGGATATGGTCTGGGCCTCTACGCCCTGGGAAGCATCCACAATCAACAAAGCCCCTTCACAGGCGGCGATAGATCTGGAAACTTCATAAGAAAAATCAACATGTCCAGGAGTATCTATCAGGTTGAGGGTATATTCCTCCCCTTTATACATGTATTTCATCTGGATTGCATGGGACTTGATGGTGATGCCTCGCTCACGCTCCAAGTCCATGTTGTCCAATAATTGATTTTGCATCTCCCTGCCGCTTACCGTATGGGTAAATTCAAGTAGACGATCTGCGAGTGTACTTTTCCCATGATCAATATGGGCGATAATACAGAAATTCCTAATTCTTTGCATATTCATTCTGGGCGCAAAAATAGATAAATTTGTGGGTTATATAAGTATATGAAGAGAAGGAAGGTCAAAAATGTTTTAACTAAAAAATTAATTTAAAAGAATAACTTAAATATCTATTTGATCCAATTTTCTAATTTCAATGAGGATATTCTTGAAAACTCCTTAAGATTATTAGTGACCAAAATAAGGTTTTCTGAGAGTGCATGTGAGGCGATTAACATATCCATAGAACCAATTACTTTTCCTTCCCTTTCCAACTTCGCTCTTAATTCTCCATAAACAAAAGTTGCTGTTTGTGTATAAGGTAAAATTTCCAGCGGTAAAAGAAAACTAAAAAGTGCAATTCTATTTTTCTCAACAAATTGACTTTTGCTAACACCATACTCTAATTCGGCTAAAGTAATTGAAGAAATCGAAATTTCACCTAAACTGAATTTTGAGAATTTTTCAAAAACTTCAATAGGCTTTTTTATGATTATTTAAATACAGGTATTAGTATCAAGTAAATACTGCATATTTATAAGGATTCTCTATTATCCAAGCTTGGTTGTTTCCTTTCTTCCATAAAATCATCAGTGAAAAGTTTTACACCCTCAATTAAGGATTCCCAAGGATTATGAAAGGGAATAATGAAAATTGAATTCCCGATTTTCTTAAGGTAAACCTTATTATCATCTATTTTAAAATTTTCAGGTATCTTAATAAACTGGCTTCCTGAAATATTTTCAATTTCTACTTCTTCTATTTTCATAGGATTTGAGTTTCTTAAATGTACGCACTTTCTCTTTTATTGTTAAAAACAAACCTTTCTTATTTTCTTTGCACATTCATCAAAAGATTGAAAAATGAAATTAATTGCTGAAAAGAAAAAAGCCAAAAACATCGGGGAATTTATCATTTACATGTACCAAATGGAAGACCTTTTAAGGGCTTACCAATTCAATATGCAGGAGGTAAAACAATATGTCATTTCACATTATCCAGTTTCTGAGGAAGAAAAGGAAGAAACTTACAAATGGTTCTCTGGCCTGGCAGATTCCATGGGAAATGAAAACATAAAGGACGGTGGCCATTTGAAATCAGTGCAGCAAATGGTTGACCTACTGGCGAAATTACATTGGCAACTATTGAAAACCGACAACACCTATTTCAATATCTACCAAAAAGCCAAACCACATATCATCCAAATGGTGCAGGAAGCAGGTGAAAATTCTCCCGGAAACGAAATCCAAATCTGCCTCAATGCGATTTACGGATTGCTTTTGGCCAAATTACATGGAAGGGAGATACCGAAAGATATGGTAGCTGCTACCGAGATTTTTGGTGATGTGCTGAGTTATCTTAATTATGCTTATTTTGAGGGGTTGGAGAGTAAAATAAGGAAAAACTAAAAAGATTAATTGTTTACTTTTCGGTTTACAAAAAAAAGCTAATTTCAATTATGTTGGGATAAAAGGGTGTAGTACCTAACCTGGCCACCATTCAAGATTATACTTCACCTAGTGGGGGATTGCTAGACATGGAAATGGACGAGATAATGTCATTTACAACATGCACGACAGGAATTCTAATTTCTTTCTTAGATATAAAAAATTCTTCAAGTATATGGAAAAGGAAAATTTATACACCACCTTAATTCTGTTGGAATCCCTGTTTTTCCCATTCATCATTGGGTTGGCTGGTACTGGATTTATTTCAATATTGGTTTCCAAGTTTCTCCTTGTCTTTTTGCTAGTTGGGGTGTTTTTCTTCATGCTGAAAGCCATCCGAGAAATTAAGTTAAAAAAAAAGCGATGGATATCTTATCAATTAATTTTCTTAATAGTGTTATGCTGGAACCTTATTATTATCGTTCCATACCTTATCTATGGTTATGATTTATGTCCGAATTGCCCGTAGCACTACGAAATAAGGTAAATTCAAGTTTATAGGTAATGATGAGGTGATAATATACTAGCCCTTCTATTTTTATCGGTCATTCTTTTTCTAAAATTTCTGAAACCCTTGCATACAGCTCAGGAATTTTGTTTTTAACTACATCCCATACAATTGCATAGTTTACTCCCATATAATCATGAATTAACCTATCCCTCATACCTGACATATTTTTCCAATTAATAGAAGTCCATTTTGCTTTAAAATCTGACGGTAATTTTTTTGTGGCTTCACCGATAATCTCCAAACTTCGAATCACAGAACGTTTCTATGTTTCATCTGCAAAAAATTCTTCTTTGGTTTTATTTGGAGTAATCACATTAGATATGTAGATGCACTCATCAATAATATGCTTAAGATATTCCTTTGGAAACTTAGACATATTCTACTTCGGATAAAATTTTTGGTCCTATATAAGGGCTAAGTCCGTTTTTAGTGACAATATCTACTCTACAATTCTTAAAAGAATTTTCGATGATATCGCAAACGGCCATATAATTGTCGAAGTTTTCTATCTCAGGTTCAAAGTCAATCAAAATATCAATGTCACTGTCAATCGAATATTCATTTTTTGCATAGGAGCCAAACAATCCTATGGACTTAATGCCAAAAATAGAAAGTTCACTTTCCAATAACTTAAGGTTATTTAAAATGGATTCTTTGGTTTTCATTATTGAGATGTTTACACAAATATAATTATCTTTTTGGGCATGTAGTCCCATTTAGAGGAGTTTGGTGAATTCGCTTAGGGTATCCCGGTCGGGATTTAGATTTTTGGTGAGCGATGGTATTTTCCAATTACATATTGTTAGGAATAAAAGGGTGTAGTTGCAAACTACACCTAGTCACCACCCCTATCTGGGTGTAAATTGGCACAGGCGCTAGGTGTAGATTGTATCTACACCTTTCAATCCTCGGAATTTGTAATTCCCGTGGATATTTTACTCCCCGTTACAAACTACCCCCAGTCACCACCCAACGTTGTTTTATATCTTTTACATATTCATATTTTCCGGAACTTTCATCTCACTACCCCTCATTCCAAAAACTCATAAACACTTTTATAACAATCATTCCCATCCACATAATCCAAAAATGCAGCATAGAAAGGATGGTTGCTTAAAGTGGCACTGTCACCGATAACAATTAGCTTTCGCTTTGCCCGGGTCAGGGCTACGTTCATCCTTCTGGTATCCGCCAAGAATCCAATCTCACCGGAACTATTGGACCTGACCAAACTGATGATAATGATATCCCGTTCCTGCCCCTGAAATCCATCTATGGAATCAATGGTCAACAAATCCGAAAAAGAACGCAAATTGGGGAACTCATAAGAATCAAATACCAATTCATTGAACCTCCTGACCTGGGCCCGGTAAGGGGCTATCAAGCCGATATTCCATGCATTGGTTTTGATCTTGGCGATGCCAATCCTTTTGATCATGTTTTCCAGGTATCGCAAGGCAAACCTAGCTTCCTCCAAATTAAAAGTACTCAGGGATTCTTCCTCCTGTTGCTCCGCAAATCCACTACCCGCCGTATCGATAAATTCCAAGACAGGTTCGTCATCAGAAAGTTTATGTTCAAGTGTGTTTTCAGCTGCTATCAATCCATCCTTGTAGAAAAATTTTCCAGAAAAACCCATGATCAATTCAGGCATTCTGTACTGCAAGCTCAGCATTTGTGATACGGCAGGTTTTCTTTTGATCACCTTTTCAAATAAGGTTTCGCTTAATCCGCTTTTGGAAGCTTCATAGGATTTAATCGTCGGTGGTAACTGACAATGGTCCCCCGCCATAACTACCTTTTGAGCTTTTTGGATGGGGATCCAGGTGGCAGCCTCCAATCCCTGTGCCGCTTCATCAATGAAAACAACAGGGAAGCTCATCCCCTTCAATGCTGAATTAGATGCCCCCACCAAAGTCGAAGCAAATACTTGGGTCTGTTGGAAAATGTCATAGGTAATGTAATCCTGCAGGCTTTCTGCATCTGATTTCAGCCTACTGACTTCATCAAATATTCTCTTTCTCTGCTTCCGTTCTTCTGGACCAAAACTTCTCTTGTATTTCTGCCCCATCTTTCTATACTCCTCGGCAGATTTTTTGAGCCGCTTCAAATCTTTATAGCTATCATGATTGGCTATTTTGGCATCCAAAGTCTGGGATAAAATATGGTCCTCCACCCTGGCAGGATGGCCAATCCGAAGTGTACTGATATTTTGGGCTATCAGTTTTTCGACCAACAGATCCACAGCGGTATTACTCGGGGCACAGACCAAAACTTGTTTGACAGATTCCAAAGTTTGTAAGATAGCAGCTACCAAAGTAGTCGTCTTACCTGTCCCGGGAGGACCATGGATGATGGCAACATCCTTGGCATTCGTGACCAGGTTTAATGCCGTATTTTGGCTACTGTTCAGTTGGTCGATTTGAACTATATCAGTTAGTTTGATTTCAGGATCTTTATCACCGAGTAAAATATTTTTCAAGTCACCCAATCTTCCCTTATCTGATTTGATGACAGCCTTCAAAGTAGATTCCATTTCTCGGTAACTTGCTTCATCAAACAGCAGGTCGATCCCCATCTTCCCGGAATTCATCCAATCCGGGATTTCCTCGATTTGTAAGGTTACCACCATGATGTCTTTTTTGACTTGATTGATCACACCATTGATCCTGTTTTCCTGGGATTGGTGTTTATCATGATTGGAAAAGATGGAAACTGATTTTCCTGATTGGAAAACATGGGATTGTGTGGAATCAAATCTTTCCAATTCAACGATCAACCGTTCACCAAATCCGGTTTTGGTCTTTTTCAACTGAACAGGATACCAGCATACACCCTCTTCCTTTTTGTCTGAAATTGAGTTATATAAAAATTTCTTTTTGTACTGAATCAGATCTTCTTCCCATTCTTGTTTTAGAAGTTTAAGAGAAAAATATAATTCTTCCTGAATTCTTGACATCTATTACTAAATTTGGGGCAAATTACATACTTAACTCAGACTGTAAAACTATCTCGTAAGTGAATTATCTCGCGCATGCATATTTGTCCTTTGGCGATCCCAAAATTTTGATAGGAAATTTTATCGGTGACTTTGTCAGAGGGGACATATCAAACACATTTGAAAAGGAAATTGTTGTAGGCATCAAGCTCCATTGGGAAATTGACAAGTACACAGACAACCACCCTGTGGTGAAAGAAGCCCAATCCATCTTAAGACCAGAATATGGAAGATATTCTACCGTGATCACTGACATGTATTTTGATTATTTTTTGGGTAGATATTGGAAAAATTATTACCCCAAACCAATTGAGGAATTTGCCGAAAATGTCTACGCAATAATTGAAGAACATAAAGAAATATTACCAGAGAAATTTCTGATGACTTATGGCTACATGAAATATTACAATTGGCTGACTGGATATGGGGATTTGGATGGAATCAGGCGGGCATTGACAGGAATGTCCAAAAGAACCAAATTCGATTCTAAGATGGAAACTGCCCACTTATTTCTTGACCAACATCATGAATATTTGAAGGTCCATTTTGGTGATTTTTTTGAAGATGTGGTTAGTTTCTCCAAAAAAACCCTTGCTGAATTGAAGTCACCATGATCCAGTGCAAACCAAAAACAAGTACCTATTTTGCACTTGGACTTATAGTAATAACCTTAGTTGGTGGTTTGATATATACCTTGAATCATTTTGCAACACAAAGGACCTTAAGTATATTCGTCTATCTATTTTCCACAGTATTATTGACATTAGTGATTTTATTGCTACTGGTCAAAATGATGGCTGCATACAAATTCATTTCTGCAGGAAAAGGAATCATCCTCACCCGACTTCCGCTTAGAAATCAAACCAAGAAATATCTTTTGAATCAGGTACTTGTTTGGGATGAAGAACAGATCACCACAAACAAAAGGGAATTCAAACAATTAACCATAGTTTTTGATGACAAAAGCTCGTTTTCCATCAGCAATCACGAGCATATCAATTATGAAGAATTTGTCAAGTACATTCAAAAGTCAATGCCAAAGAAGAAGGCTCCTTCAAAAAATTAAAATCTGACAGCAAGGGAACCTGTCACGGCGGTATTTCCTTTGCTAAATTTGGCTTCGGGTAATGTAAAAATAGCTTCCGGGCTCATGAATTGTCTGGCTTCAAGTCTGACCAATGCAGATTTGTTGATTTGATAATCTAAGTTGGCTGACAACCCCGATACTTTTAAACCTTCATTGAGAATAATGCCCACAGGATCCGAATAATACTCTGCTCTTCCTGCTACAAAAAACTTATCCGCAAATTGCCGTCGTAAAGAAGCTGTAAGTCCAAACCATTGGTGTGGAGTTCTGGCAAAGAAGGCCTCAATCCCATAATCAGCACCTATTGTTATTCCCCATTGATTTTTCTCGTATTGAGCATAAAAGTTATTAAAGAATCTGTTCATTCTTACGGGCTGTGGATTTTCATTGCCAAAGAAATTGGAATAGTTAATTACCAAACCTTCAAAGGGTCTATGGTTCACTCCGAAACCCATTGCTATTGATTGGTTTCTGGATTCCCTTTGAACATTTTGCCAGCCATTGGCGAACCAAAGTTGGAAATCAGTTTTGTCGCTATATGCGAATGAAAATCTTGCTCCTGTGAGGAAATAAGGGGAGTTTTCTGCCATAAGACTTCTACTGAGATGCCAGCAATCCATGCCGTACCAACTCTCAAAACCAATATGAGATGGCATAATGCCCACATCTAGCCAAAGTTTTTCATGTAATTTGACTCCAACTGAAGCTTCATTGAGCATTTGAGCCCATGCAGGTTCGTCGGCAAGATTGAACTGTGCATAGGTACCACCCATGATGGCCAGATTCGCACGGATATTGTCATCCTCATAACTTGCCATTAGCACTGCCAAGTTGATGCTGAATTCATTATGCCTTGTGAAATTATACAGAAAATCAGGCCTTAGGTGATTTTCAGGTTTATTGAAGTCATAATTAAAATAGGCTTCAATATAACCTGAATACTGTATTTTGGGAGATTGGGATTCCTGAGCCAAAAGTTGGTGGCAAAAAAGAAATAGGACCAATGCCAGTTTTTTCATGACGATTTGAAAGAAAGAAGCCCGGAAAAATATCCGGGCTTTAATTTATCTATGTGTTCTGAAATTCCTGTCATACAGCTCAACACTTTCCAGAATGATCCTAAAAGCATCTTCCTTTCCTAAAAAATCCTCTACTTTAACTTCCTTATTTTCGAGTTTTTTATAATCTTCAAAGAATCTATGAACTTCTTTCATCAAGTGAGGAGGTAGCTCATCGATATCATTGATATAATTGACAGATTGATCCTCTGCTGCTACTGCAATTATTTTATCATCAGCTTCTCCGCCATCCACCATGCGCATAACACCTATCACTTTGGCTTTTACCAAAGTCATAGAAGGAATATCAATCTGGGAGATAATCAAAATATCAAGAGGATCTTTGTCTTCGCAAAAAGTCTGAGGAATAAAACCATAATTAGCTGGATAGTGCACAGCTGAAAATAGCACCCTGTCCAAGAGCAACATGCCTGTTTTTTTATCCAATTCGTATTTCCCTTTGCTTCCTTTAGGGATTTCAATAACTCCCATTACAAAATCAGGAGCTTCTTTTCCAATATTCACATCATGCCATGGATTGATCATAATTAAAAACTTTTAAATGAAAATAGATTAATTCAATGCAAATTAACGGCAAAATGCCTTCTAAACAAAGTATGGCTATTTGTAAAATGAACTTACCCCCTAATCTGCCGCTTGATTTTCATTTTCTACAATTGCAAGTGACGGTAAAAAAATTGTGACCTTGGTTCCTTGATTTACAATTGATTCAATGTTGATTTTTCCCCCTAACTGGGTGACGGATTCCTTCACCATATACAAACCAAGACCTGACCCTACGCTTTTTTGGGTAGCTCTTTGGAAGAGGTTAAAAACCTCTCCTAAAAAATCCTTTTCAATCCCTATTCCATTATCCTCAAATACGAGTCTCACTGAATCATCATCGCATGCTATTGAAATCCAAATAGTTTTATTGGGATTGTTTTCAATTTGATAATTATAGGCATTACTGAATAAATGATTTAGGATTACCTTTAATTTTGAATCATCTGAAAAAAATGAACTTGATTGATTTACATTGACAACGACATCGATACCATCCAAATTCCACTTTTTCTTAAAAGAGTCTAACTGTTCAGTAACAATTTCATTAAACCAGATTTCAGTAGTTTTATTTTCAATTTTAGTCGCACGGTAAAAATCCATTATTTTATAGATGTAATCGTCCAACTTATCGGTGGCCGAATCAATCATTTCAAAATACTCCATTACAGATCGATCTTTAGATTCCATTTTAGCAAGATTTGATACACTGGAAATACTCATCAATGGGCCTCGAAGTTCATGCGACAACGAGTACACAAACTGATTCATTTCAGAATGTATTTTTTGCAATCTTTCATTTTTGTCTTTAAGATCTTTTCTCGTAAAATAGATTTCGGCAGCATTCCTAATGGCTACTGTCACCTGATCAATATTCCATGGTTTGTCAATAAATCTATAAACTTCTCCCTTATTGATGGCATCAATTACACTTGCTATGTCAGAATATCCTGTTAATAATATCCTGATAGGATCAGGGTTGATTTTCATCAATTTTTCAAAAAATTCCACCCCGGAGAGACCTGGCATCCTTTGGTCGGCAATCACTACATGGATTTCTTCCGAAGCAGCAATCGTCAAGCCTTCTTCCGCAGTTAAGGCAGTTACAACCTTAAATTCCCTTCTGAGACTGGCCTTGAAGGAGTTAAGGTTATTATCCTCATCATCAATATATAAAACTATAATTTTATTAGTCATTTTGCTGCGTCAATTGATAAATTGGAAGCGTAATAATGAAATTGGTACCCTTTCCTTCTCTTGATCGTACTTCCAAAGTACCCTTGTGATTTTCGATGATGGTATATACAATTGAAAGCCCCAGACCCGTACCTTTCCCAACAGCTTTGGTTGTAAAAAACGGTTCAAAAATCCTTTGCCTTACCTTATCAGGCATTCCAGGGCCGTTATCCTCTATTTCTACAATAATATTACGGTCGGACCTACTTGTTCTCAAGATGAGTGTTGGCTCGGGATTACTATCAAGATTATCCAACAGCGCATGGATACCATTGGTGATTATATTCATAAAAACCTGATTGATCTTTCCAGGTAAACATTCCACCATAGGCAGGGAACCGTACTGCCTGTTTACTTTGATTTTTCCGTTCATCGAACTACTGAGTAAAATTAAAGTACTATTTAATCCATCATGGATATCCACTTTTTTTACATCCTGTTCATCCACTCTGGAAAATAGACGAAGACCTTTGACAATCTCCACAGTCCTTTTGGCACCATCCTCCATCCCCCTCAACAATTGGTCAATTTCTTTAAGGAGATAATCAAATTCTATCTCTTCTTCCTTGGTCTGAATCACCATTTTTGAGGTCTCAGAAAATTCCACTAATCCTTTTTCTCTGTAAACTTCAACCATCTCCAACAGTTCTTTTATATCTCTTTTTAATGGCGCAATGTTGGAACTGACAAAGTTGATAGGGTTATTGATTTCATGTGCAATCCCGGCAGTCAATTGTCCAAGAGAAGCCATTTTCTCCTGATTGACCAATTGGGTCTGGGTATTTTGAAGATTATGCAGGGTGAGTTCAAGTTCCTCTGTTCTCTTCTTGACTTTTTCTTCCAGGTTTTCATTCTGTCTAATAATCAGCCTTTCGTTTTCCTTCATAATCTGAAGTTTATCCAGCTGCTCTTTGTCTTTGTCTTTGATCAGAATATTAATCTTATCCGCTAGGGCAAAAGAAAGTAATATCACCTCTAGAGCAGATCCCAAGGGCATGATAAAAGCCGAGAAAACCGTGTAAGGCAAAATGCCCATTTCACTCATCACAAACCACAAAATCCCCATCATAAAAAATGACCATGCCAATAAATAATACCTGGCAGGACTATAGCCTTTGTACCACACATAGACAGCTACCAACAATACATACAGCACTACAATGGTCTGTGTAACCAAAAGAACTTGATAACTCAATGTCAATGAAATAAAAAGTGCATTGATAAAAATAAATGCGTAGACGGCATAAATGAAATAAAAACCTTTGTCAAGCTTTGGAAGAAAAACTTTGGTATGTAAAAAAACCCTAAGAAACCAGATACCCGCAATACTCACCAAGGATGAGAACATAACCCCACTTCGCAGATTAATCCAGATTTCATTCGGCCAAATCAATTCCTGTGTGTACCCCAAGATGGCAGATTGGGTCAACCATACCAAAAATGTATGAATCACATAAATTAAATACACTTTGTCCTTAATTGAAAAGTATAGAAAAAGATTGTAAAACATTAACCCGAACAAAACCCCTGTAAAAATCCCAAAAAAAAGGTTTTCTTTCTGGATTAGCTTATTGACAACTTGAAGATCAGATAGTGAAGCAAGAATCACTTTTTTATTGATACTTTCAATTCTTGTATAAAGCGTGTAAGGCTGATCTTTTTCCAAATTCAATTCGAAAACAATATTTTTTGACGGAATTAATCTTTCCTCAATTCGTACAACTCTTCCTCCGTACTGACTCTCAATAACTTCACCATCAACCACCAAAAAAATCTCAATATTATCTAAGGAGGTATTGTTGATTGAAAAATACATTGTTTGGGTATCGGAATCATTTAGAATCTCATATTTTAACCAGACTATCCGGTTGTTGATTCCGAAGTTTTTTGTAGCTGATTCAACTTTATTAAAATCCTTAGAAATGATTATTTCATCTATTGTAAAGTTCTCATTGCTCCTTTCAATTAGAAATTCGTAGGCCAAATCTATGCTTGGCAGGTTTTCTTGAATTACATTTACAAAGCTAGGAAGGCTTAAAATGAGACTTAACAATATTACATACATAGATTTAAGCGCCAATCAGGATTTTCTATCAAAAGGTCATATCGTATCTCGATATTTCCTTTGGGTGAATTTTCGATCCTGATACTATCAAAATTTTTCCTTAAATCAAATATATATTTTTTTTCTGTAGGCAATGCCAATGGAATATTTTCAACGTCCCTGCATACTGCACAGGTAGAAATGAAGTCAATGTTGGGATATCTAAATCTCCCTTTTTTCCCTAAGCTTTCCTCCACTTGAAATCCTTTATCCAATGTCGTTTGGATGGTAAATTCGGAACAAAGTGCTAAAAGTGATCCCAATTTCAGTTGAGAAGCAATGGCTACAGCTGTTCTTGAAAGAAACATGGAACCAATACCATAACCGGCAATTGATCGTGAATTCCACAATCCCGCTACTTCACCTGTTCCATTTTCACGGTAAATATCTATAACATCATGAATCTTTCGGTCAATTTGACCAATAGCTTGTTCAATGGGAAGAGGATACTCTGTGTTGGCAATATGAATCCTGACACCACTTACCATCATACCAGTACGGAGATCCTCCACAGCCACGACGTATACAAAGGGATTATACATCCAAAAATTGTTTGAAGAGTTGACTTTTGTTACGCCGTATTCTTTTAAAACATTGGCATGACCTTCGATAAATCTCAGGCAAGATGTAGGATCATCAATTGCCCTAAAGGCTTTGAAACTAAACATAATTTTAACTAATTTTTAGGGTGGCTAATAAATCTCTCCGGTATGATTTCACCACCTTTCCTTGGGTGGTGTTCAACCTGAAAAGAAAAATTTCTTCTTCGCCCTGTTCTTTACAGACCAGCTTTGCGAATTCTTTATAACTTTTGGTGATCAATTCTGACTCAAATGGCGTAAAAACGCCAGATCCTCCCTTATACAGCTGATGGTACATAAAAAGGGATGCAGTAACCGGCTGAAAACCAACTTGCTTCATGTTGGCATGAACCCACATCCTTTGAATGGTTTTTCCTGCATTCAAAAAGGTGTTCGGAGAAAATTCAATGGCTGTCAATAGACAAATGGCAGAGGCTGATTTAAAGGTATTGTCAGATATCCGTGTAAATCCTTGACCTAGCTTATGGTCCCTGATAAATTTCATTGCTTTTGCATTATTGATAATTTTTAAAGCGGCCAAATCGGCTACATCAAGATCAAAAGTTTCCAGGTCAATTCCATCTTTGGATTTTTCAGCTTCAGAGCTATCCCATCTGATTTCCTTGACAAAATCGCTGTATCCTTCCACATTGATCATTCTGACCCAATCCATCAACCCATTTATCTTTGCAAATCTTTTGATCTGTTCATCCTGATCATATACCCTGAGCTTAAAACCAGAATCAGAAGCAATGCTGGTCAATTCTTCAAAAGTTGAATCCTGTAAGGGTTTTCTTGTTTCATTGAGTCTGTTGGTCAGTCTGCTATCGATAAAGGATGTCAAATAAGAATAGCTATCTGGAATCGGAGATTCTGATTTTCTATTGAATTGTACACTTGCAATTTTCTCCTGACCAAACTCTTCTATATGGGATTTGATAGTGGTTTCTATGCCCATTTTAAGACAAGTCAACCTGATATTTTCCAATGCTGCCCCAAACGAAATCAAAGAACCTGTTCCTTTAAAATCCAATAGGGACTCACTTCTTTTTTTGTCATGAAAAAGATGAAGCACACCATTCTCAGAAAAAATCCATTCCCAAGGCTGCATATTCCCACCTGATGGTGCACTGTTAGCCATTTCTACAATCTTAAAAAGTTCTTCTTTCGTAGGTATATAGTTAGAAATCAACTCCCTTGACAAACTGTTAACTTTTTTGATCGAAACATCAATTTCATTGAAATCAACAGTTGACCTTGAAGATTGGTTTTCTTTTCCAACCTGAATCAGTTCATCAAGGTCTACAAAGAATCTTCCCGAATCAGTCATTTGATCCAAAAGGATATTTCTGGCAGTATGCGAACCCAAAGCCCCGCCCAAAAACACCGCAGAAGCTAGTTGGGGCCAAGAAGAAATACTCTGATTGATTTCCATCAATGATGCTTTCATCCTCGGCGAAAGCGTCTCAAGGCCAGTGATTTTAAGACCAAAAGTGACTTTTTCCCTCATAGAAAGATTTTTGAGATCTCTATAGTTAACATCTCCCATGTATCCATGGAAAATTTCCCTTTCCGGTTCAAGATCAAACCTTTCTATATCAAGCATTCCCCTATCCGAAGTATCCATGATGACGGGAATCTGCTTTTTCTTTGCAACCTGTCTCAACAGAATTTTAATGTCCAAACTATCACATTCATCTACCACTAAGTCTAAATCACCTCCATTAGAAAAGAAATCTTCTATATTTTCTTCATTTATACCTTCTTCAAAAATGGTCACTTTGAGGTAAGGATCGATTTCCAAAATCTCCCTTGCAGCAATGGTGGATTTCTTGAGCCCAAGGTCTGTAATACTCGCCCTGATTCTGTTCATGTTACTGAGCTCAAGGATATCAAAGTCAGCCAATCTAATTTCCCCACAGCCTCTTTCAAGGACTAAAGCCAAAGCTATGCTTTGCCCAACAGACAGTCCAACAATGCCTATTTTCTTTTTGGAAAGTTTTTCTTGTTCGGCAGTTGTTATTTTATATTGGTTGCGAATAGTTCTTACTTTAATAAATTCTTCTTCGGGCAGGACATGAACTAGGGTGTTTTTCCAAGGGTAAAAGACCCAATTTCCGTAATCATGTCTCCCATGGATTTCAAAAAATTCTTCCACCTGATTTGACAACTCTTCTATTGTCAAAAGTTTGGATGGATTTCTCAGTTTGATCAATTCCGAAACCTGACTTTCTATCTCATCTACCCTGACCAACATGGGAAGATCATTCAACCTCATCAGAAGTTGCGCATCAGATTTTTTTTGCGGGTTCAATAAAACAATTCCCGATTGATGGATAAAATCAGGTGTCAATATATTTGGCATTAGAGGATAATTAGGGTGATTATCAGAGGTAAAGATAATTTTCTTTACCAATTTTTTATCATAAAACATT
>NZ_JBGSXS010000021.1:0-16114 GCF_041751335.1 Aquiflexum sp. | reverse complement strand
ATCGATTCAGGATGAAAAAGGGCAGGCGTTGTCTTCTGCAACCATTACACTTTTAGATCCGGGAGATTCTACCTTGGTCACTTTCGGGGTAACCAACCCAAGCGGGGGATTTGAGATCAAAAACCTTAGAGATGAAGCTCTTTTAATACAGGTGTCATTTGTTGGATTTAAAACATTTCAACAAAATATTACAAGACCCATTGAAGGAAATTCATTTTCCCTGGGGACTGTCACGCTTAAGGAAGCCACAGCAGATCTGGATGAGTTTACCATTGAAGCTATTGCCCCTGTTACCATCAAAAAAGACACCATTGAATTCCATGCTGATGCATTTAAGACGAATCCCAATGCGAATGTTGAAGACCTTTTGAAAAGGCTTCCCGGAGTGGAAGTGGATACTGATGGCAATATTAAAGCCCAAGGCGAAACTGTCCGTAGGATTTTGGTGGATGGCAAGGAGTTTTTTGGAACAGATCCCAAACTTGCTTCAAGAAATCTCTTGGCAGAAGCGATTGAGAAAGTACAGATTTTGGACAGAAAATCAGACCAATCACAATTTACAGGCATTGATGATGGGCAGCGTGAAAAGACTATCAACCTCCAATTGAAAGAAAGCCACAAGAAAGGATATTTCGGAACTTTGAACGGTGGATTGGGAACTGATAACAGGTATGTGTTGAAAGGAAATGTGAACAAGTTTACTGACAAACAGCAACTTTCATTTCTCGGAATGACCAATAATACCAATGAACAGGGATTTTCCATTGATGATTATATCAATTTCAGTGGGGGAATGCAGAATTTTATGTCAGGAGGAGGGGGTCAGGTGCGTGTTGTCATTGGCGGCGCGGGGAATCCCATTCCTTTGAACAATGGACAGAGGACCAACGGCATTATGAACAGCCATGCTTTCGGTACAAACCTGAACAGGGATTTCAACAAAAATACCCAAATGAAGAGCAGTTATTTTTTCAATATGATAGATCATCAGATAACCCAGAATACCGACAGGTTGAATTTTTTCCCATCCGGAGATTTCAATTTCAATGAGCTGAGCAAGCAGGACAATCTTAATGCAAACCACAGGCTCAATCTGATCATCGACCATAAAATTGATACCCTGAATTCTTTCCGCTCAACCACCTCTGCGAATTTTACACAAACAGATAGGGTTTCGAACAGCATTACAGCCAACAGAGACTTGGAAGGAAATCAACTCAATCGGGGTGAAAGAACCAATGTAAATGCAGGGGACAGTTACCAGATGAATTCTGAGTTTTTGTTCAGGCATAGGTTTCTAAAGACTGGCAGGACATGGTCTGCCAATTTGAATTTTGGG
Source organism: Aquiflexum sp. (assembly GCF_041751335.1). Lineage (GTDB taxonomy): Bacteria > Bacteroidota > Bacteroidia > Cytophagales > Cyclobacteriaceae > Aquiflexum. Next base: position 14,775 of record NZ_JBGSXS010000021.1, on the reverse strand, counting down.
TTCAATCAAAGTGATTATGAGGGAAGTCTTTATGCTGAAAATGAGTTTTTTGGCAGCAATCCCGAATTGGAAACGATCAGACAACAAAACTCACAGTTGAATTCAGCCTTCAATTATGGCGCAAACATATCGTATACAGAGCCTTTGGGAGGAAGAAAGTATTTGGAATTAACTTATAATTTCATACAAAACCACAACAGGGTAGACCGGCAGGTTTTTGATTGGGAAGGGGAAAGCCTTGTATTTTACGAGCAACTGAGCAATAGATTCAACAGCCTGTACACCTATCACCGTCCCGGTGCAAACATCAGTTACAATGCCGGTAAATACAACATGGTTGCCGGTGTGGCATTGCAAGCAACAAGTTTAAATGGGGAATTGCTGATTCATGATGAGTTGATTAAAACCCATTTTGAGAATTTGCTTCCGAGCCTAAGATTCAATTATAGTTTTTCAAACACAAAAAATCTGGGATTCAATTACATGACTTCTGTCACCGAACCAACGATTGAACAGCTCCAACCGGTCATCAACAATGCAGACCCATTGAACATCTATGTAGGAAATCCCGAGCTAAGACCCGCCTTTCTCCATAATTGGATGATCAATTACAATAGCTTCGATATGGGGAAATTTATCAGTCTTTTTGCCAATGCCAATATCAATTATACCCAAAATGCCATAGTCAATTCCCAAAGCATTGATGAAAGACAGATCCGGACCATCATCCCTGTCAATGTAAAAGAAAGTGTTATGGCCAATGGAAATATCAACTTCGGATTTCCCATTAAACCATTAAACAGCAGATTTAACTTTGGCCCAAATCTGATGTACAGCCACGGGCTGAATCTGATCAATGAAGTTGAGGATGTGATCAAAATCTCAAACTTGGGTGGAAATGTAAGGTATGATTACAATTGGAAGGAATTTGTTAATATTGGTTTATCTGCCAATTTAAGCAGACAGCGGACAGCCTACGACTTTAACCCCCAACAAAATCAGCTTTTCTTCAATCAGAATTACAATTCGGAGTTGAATGTCAATTTTCTCAAAAAATACATGATAGGAGGGAATTTCAATTATTTGGTTTATCGTAGTGAAACGACTGATTTTAATGAGACCATTCCCTTGTTGAACCTTTATTTCAGCCGGTTTGTCCTGAAAAACAATATGGGTGAGATCAAATTGTCCGGGCAGAATCTTTTGGACCAAAACATGGGCGTTTCCCAAAGGGCAGATGTGAATTTTATAGAACAAACAGTGACCAATAACCTTGGTAGGTTTATCATGTTAAGCTTTACCTATAAGCTGAATAATAAATTGAATCCAATGAATAATATGGGCAGACCGGGAGGAGGAGGGGTAAGGATGATGAGGTTTGGGGGGTGAGAAAAGGATGAAGGATGAGGGAGGAAGGAAGGTAAGGAAGGTAGAGGGTAGATTTTAGATTTAAGATTTTAGAAAAAGGAATGAAGGATGAGGGATGAAGGTCGACAATGTGTAAAGAACAAGGGGAATTTCGAATAAAGAATAATGAAGTGCTTCGGGATCCTGAGTTCTCGTAATTTGGGAAGTCAGGGTATCGGAAGCTTTAATTAGGTAATTATTTAAGCAATCATATTGGCATTTATAATCCATCAAAGTCTAATTCATAGTAGTGAACCTTAAGAGTGTGATTAGGTGTCATCCACATTTGCAATGGCCAAGAAAATATGCCGTAGGCATGACCGAAAAAATAGCCAGGTAATTTATTGCCGGGATGATATTGATACCATGTCCCCAAAAGTACCGTAGGTATGGACGATTTAATTCTCTTCCATAAATTTTTCGCAACTAACAGTAAATTTCCATCTCTTTAACAATAATATGGTTTTAACCTTATGATGCTACATTGCATTTTCTATGGAAAGCCAAAATATTGAAATATGTTTAAAAAATATTTGAAGCCATATTAATTTATGGACAAATTACGTTATATTAGTGGACAAATTACCTCATGATACCATGTCTGAAAATCCATCAATAGTAAGTGAGGCCGCAGTGGCTTATTACAGGAAGACCAAAATGTCTGTTTATGACATATTGGATGTAGAAGTGAATCAATTGAATGAACCTCTCCATCGTGTAGAGACATTCCGCAGCGGACTCAAGAGAAAGTCCTTTGAAAGCCTTAAGGAAGTCACCGGGCTTGACAATAATACCTTGGCTTCGGCTTTGGCTGTTTCTGCCAAAACCCTTCAGCGAAAAGATGTTTTTGATGTAGTACAATCCGAAAAAATGTACGAGCTCGCTGAGTTGTATGCCTTGGGTACGGGTTATTTTGGAAGGGATGGATTTAGGAGATGGATGGATAGGCCACTTTTTACTTTGGGAAACCGCAAGCCGATTGAGCTGATTGATGTTTCGGAAGGCATTGATATTCTCAAGACAGAAATCATGCGCCTACAGCACGGTATTGCTATCTAAGAAAAGCCAATGAAAGTTTACAGGATTGCGCTGACCCAATACTGCGATACAAGTGGGGAAGGGGCAAAGCGGTATGGGGGAAGGTGGAATCTGCCCGGTGTACCGGCGCTGTACGGTGGTTCCTCGGTTTCATCATCTTTACTTGAAAGGCTTACCATTGATTCCGAATTATTTGCCTCAGAAAGGTATGTTTTGTACTCGATTATGGAATTTGATATCCCTGACAAATTGGTGTTTGTTCCCAAACCGGGTGAATTGCCAAAAGATTGGGATGCCATTCCTCCAAAGTCTGCTTCCCAGGAATATGGGACCAATTTACTTCAAAAAGGATTGCTATGCTTTGGGGTTCCTTCAGTAGTCGATCAGACTTCCCTGAATTATGTTTTGAATCCGCTTTCTGAAAAATTTCATCTTGTCACTAATAAGGTTTATTCTTTAAAGTTGGATGAAAGAATTGTGAGGTAGATTATTTTTTCCGCAGGCAGTCTGAAGACTGCAATGAGGGGGTCCAAGACTAAGTCTTGAACCAAGCTAAACTAATTCCATTTTACTCCTGATGAAAAGATTATCATAATACCCCACAGAATGTATAAAATAATCAAGCCAACAGGAAGAAATACAAGCCATTTTAAAATTGGATTTGTGGTAGGAGATTTATATGCCTTATAGGCACCGAATGCGAAAAGTGAAAAAACGACTGTCATGACCAAATGCAAGATATTGGTAACATCACCAAAAAAATCATAATGATGTCCAAGGTTGATATTGGCAAAATGGAAGTAAATCCTCAGTACCAATCCATATATAAAGTTAAGAAATGCCAGTAGATAGATACCAGTTAGAAGGAGAAGGGCTTTTTTTATAGAGGGATGTTCAAACCCAAGAAAATTACAAAATATTTAATTCAAAATAATCCATAAAAAAAGGCAGTGAACTTCTCACCGCCTTAAATCTGGAAATTTATTTCAATAATATTTCAATAATATTTCTACATTATTTCAATGGAGGATAAAATATCCAACAATATAAACCAATATCAATTCAATATCCACCAATATCAATATAAAACCCTAAACCTAATAGTCCCCGGAATTGCCTTCATCTCATCTATCAATTGTGGTGAATAGGCTTTATCGATATCAGAAATCACATAGCCTATTTTCTCATTGGTTTTGAGGTATTGACCTACAATATTGATTTCAAAATCAGCGAGTATCCTGTTGATTTTTGCCAAGACCCCTGGTTCATTTTGGTGGACGTGGATCAGCCTATGGGCATTTTTTAGAAACGGCAATTGGATATTGGGGAAGTTCACAGAATTGTAAGTATTGCCGGTATTGATATATTCCATGATTTTACCCGGGACAAACCTTGCTATATTCTGTTGAGCTTCCAGGGTAGATCCACCTATGTGGGGAGATAGGATGGTATTTTTCATACCGATCAATTCAGATACAAAAGGCTCTGAATTGTTCTTTGGTTCTTCAGGGAAAACATCTATTGCGGCACCTGCAAGATGACCAGTTTCCAAGGCATCTTTCAATGCCTTGATATCTACCACATGGCCTCTGCTTAGGTTCACCAAGTAAGAACCTGGTTTCATCTTAGCTATTTTTGATTTGTCAATGATGTTTTTGTTATCTTTTCTGCCATCTACATGAAGTGAAATCACATCACAATGTGAAAGCAGATCTTCTAAAGTGTCCATTTTGGTGGCATTTCCCAATGCCAATTTTTCAATGACATCATAGTAATACACATCAAGTCCCATATTTTCGGCCAAGACAGAAAGTTGGGCACCAATATTTCCATAACCTACAATGCCCAATTTTTTACCCCTAATTTCAAAGCTTCCACTTGCAGACTTGTCCCACTTACCCTGATGCATCGCATGGCTTTTGTCATGGAAACCTCTCATCAAAAATATGATTTCTGCTATGGCCATTTCTACCACGGAGCGGGTATTGCTGAAAGGGGCATTGAATACTGCGATCCCCTTTTCTGTGCAGGTTTCCAGATCAATCTGATTGGTTCCGATACAGAATGCACCGATAGAGATCAGCCTGTTGGCATTTTCCAATACTTTTTTGGTCACGATGGTTTTGGATCGGATGCCAAGTACTGAAACGTTTTTGATTTTTTCTACCAATTCATCTTCAGATAGGGCAGAGGAGATGACTTCTACATTGTATCCTTCTTGGTTCATCAAATCAATCCCGATAGGATGAACATTTTCAAGAAGCAATACATTGATCCGGCTTTTTGGGTATGAGAATTTTTTATTCATTTTGTTGACGTATAGGATTTCATCCAGGCTAGGTGCAATATGGTCTGCTTTGGAGGTAACTTTTGGTCTACTTACGTTTTCAGTGAAAGCATAAAACTTATTCGCCATCCCGGATTCTTTGATCTCATAATCTGTATAACCATCTCCGATAACATAAATTTCACCTTCCAGATTCAAGTTTTTAATGGTCTGAGGTTTCCCACCGTTTTTGGAGAGGATATTTTCTCTGTTGAAATCTACAATTTTTCCGGATTCATCATATACAAATTCATTTGCGAAAACATTTTCTGATTTAATTCCATACTCACCAACTATTGGTGTGATAAAATCCTTGAAACCATTGGAGATAATGATGATGTTGTCGGCGTTTTCTTCAAAAAACTCTTTATTTCTCTGAAATGATTTGGAAACTTTGCTTTTGAGCGCTTCTACCAATTCACCGATCTGGGGTTTGGTTGCTTCAAGAATATTCAGCCTTCTTTCCAAGCTTTCCCGGAAATTGAGCGTTCCTTCCATCCCCATGTCTGTAATATCCTTGATGGCCTTCAGTTTTTCTGCTCTTTTCGGATCTTTGTCCAAACTGATTTCACCTAACACATCTAAGGCTTCTACTTGGGTGAATGTACTGTCAAAGTCAATAATGAATTTCTTGTTCTTGGTCATTACTGTTATAAAGTTTTTACCATCAAGCTTCAAAATTAGAATATTATTAAAAAATAATGCCTTTTATTGAAGAAAATACTTTTGATCTTTTCACGCCTTTCTTTTGAAATCGATTGAGAATGATATTAAACATATTTTGTGAGAAAATATTAGCTATCAATCCGGTTAGATCTATCATTTTATTTCTGCATTCATTACTGAATGAGACAAATAACCGGATGATAAGAATAAAAAAAAGTGGCCCCTTAGAAGCCACTCAATTAATTATTTCAATTCAAGGATTACAATCTAAATTTAATTGGATGTTTTCCAAAGCCAACTTATTTTATTGACTTGATCAACCTCTCGTTTAATCCGACATAATCAGGATTTTTGGCTTCACTGGACATCTGCATGGATTTTGTCGCACTTTCAATTGCTTCTTTTTTCTTTCCAAGACCAAGTTCGATTTTGGCTTTCAAGTGCATGGTCCAATACTTAGCATCTTCGGCCACAGACTTTGTAATCCATTCATAAGCTTTGTCCAAATCTTTGTCATTGGTAAAATAATAATTGGCTGCTTGATAGTATAATCCAGGGTTATTTGGTTCTTGGTCGATCACCAACTCTTTGATTTGTGCCATCACAATGCTATCGACTTCAGTTTCAATTCTAAATTTGATTCTTGTGTTTTCCCATTTGATGGCCACAGTGGTCCCTGTATCTGAAATATCCACAAAATTGATTTCCATGGTTTCGTACTTTTGACCTGTTTTCCCAGGCTTTACTTTGAATCTCAAAAAATCATCATCCTGACTGTATCCGACCGCACCCCATAGTTTGGTGTTTTTGGATAAAATGATAGTCCATTCATTCTTTTCTGGAATAGCATACAAGGCATATTCGCCAGCAGGGACTTTATTTCCTTCAATGATTACATCAGTATTAAAAGTGATCACGGTGGCTGAATTGGCACCTGTTCTCCAGACTTCCCCAAATTGAACTAATTCTCCGAATATTTTTCTTCCACGCATACTTGGCCTGCTATATTCAATACTGACATCTGTAAGTCCAATTTTTTGACTTATGGAAGCAGCAGGGCTAGCTTGGGGCATTTGGATCTGTTGGGCCATTGTTTCCAAAAAAAACAGATTGATAAATATCAATTGCAATAATATGGATTTGCTTTTCATTTTTATGGATGTTAATTTAGTTGAATATGTAGCGTTTGCTGCAAAGGTAATATTTTAATATTTAACCGATATTGTAATTATTCTTCAATTATGAGGCCAAAGTAGAATATAATAATAATGAATATTGACCTCTTAAAAAATATGTTTTTTCAATCCGCGATTTGAAAGTCATTTTCGGAAAAATTTTAAAAAGAAATCGTAATATGGGGATTGCAATCATTTCACCCGGAAGGGATGTTTCTAAATGGAAAGATAATTTCCAGCGTCTTGACGCTTCTATCAAAATCCAAGTTTATCCTGATATTATTGACAACGATGATGTAGAGGCAGTTTTGTTGTGGCAGCACCCCAAAGGAATCCTAAGACAATTTCCCAATCTGAAATTGATATGCTCCATGGGAGCCGGTGTTGATCATATTTTGTCTGACAGGGAAATTCCTGCTCATATTCCGATCGTAAGAATTGTGGATGAGAAACTTACTTTCTCGATGACCAATTACACCCTGATGGGTATTTTGAATTTTCACAGACAGATCGTTAGATATCAAGAAAATCAAAAGCAGCAGATTTGGGATATGACCAATCCCGAGATTGAAATCCATGTAGGTTTGTTGGGTGTTGGCGCATTGGGAGGTGATGTGGTTAAAAAGTTGAGATTTATGGATATTGCTGTTTCTGGTTATGGAAATAAGCCAAAGACTGATTTGCCATATCCATATTATTACGGCGATCAATTACAGAAATTTTTAGATCAGGTCAACGTGATAGTCTGTATGCTGCCATTGACAAAGGATACAGAAAACTTTCTGAACATTGATTTTTTCAAGTCCTGTACAAAGGGCAGCTATTTGATCAATGTGGCAAGAGGCAAGCATTTGGTAGAAGAGGATCTTTTGATTGCAATTGAAAAAGGATATTTGTCAGGAGCACTTTTGGATGTTTTCAGACAAGAACCATTACCTAAGGAACATCCATTTTGGCATACAAAAGGAATAATGATTACTCCCCATATTGCAAGTGTGACCAATCCTGACGCTGCTGCACCTCAAATTATTGAAAATTATCACCGGTTGAAAAAACGTCAACCATTAATCAATTCTATAGACCCAAATCTTGGATATTAACAAGTAACCCTATGAGCACTACTTTTAAGATTGTTTGCCCCACCGATTTCTCGGAATGTTCTTTAAATGCAGTAGAATATGCCGCAAAATTGGGTGAAATGTACAAAGCCGATTTATATCTTTTCCATGTTCCTGACAAAGAAGACTATCAAAAACTTTCAGCCAATGAATTTCATTCAGGAGATCAATATTCATTTATTCAAAAGAAACTGGACAATTTGGTAGAAATAGTTTCCCAAGAGAGTATTCCAAAAGGACTTAAATCCTGTCAGGGTGAGTATAAAGAAGGGAAGACAGTCAGCACTATTCTTGAATATGCAGAAAATCTAAGGGCTGAATTACTTGTGGTCGGAACAGAAGGGGTAAATGACTTTAAGCAAAATTTTATTGGAACCAGGGCAAGTAAATTGGTTGAAAAATCAGAGATAGACTTACTCGTGGTACCCCGAAAAGTATTTTTCAAAGTGCCAAGAAAGTTTGTATTTGCCACCGATTATTTAGAGGAGGACAAAATTGCCATTCAAAAAGTAGTTGAAATGGCCAAATTCTGGGAAAGTGAAATTGATATAGTTCATGTGAGTACTAAAATAAAGGCCATTGATAAATCCCTTCACATTACGATGGTCCAAGAAATCAAACCTTTTATTAAATACGACAAAGTAAATTTTATTTTGAAATCTTATCGGGATGAACCTGGTTTGGGACTCGAAAATTACCTTATCATTTCAAAAGGTGACATGCTTGTAACCCTTAGTAAAAAGAAGACCTGGTTTGACCAGATTTTTTCAAGTAACCTATCCAGAAAAATGTCTTATTTTATCAATAAACCCTTGTTAGTTATCAAAAAATCTTAAGTGGTTTTGTTGAAACTAAATTTTGACTTTAGAAACTCCCAAAACTCAATTCTTGTACTTTTATCTGAAAACAATTTGGAAATCACATTAAAATATCCAGAGACAATTGAACGACGATTTGGTTCAGAACCTATATTTAAATTAAAGGAGCTGTAGTTCTCTTTTTCAGAAATTCCTAAATTGTAATTTTCATCCTTTGAGGGATGACTAGGTTCATAGCCTATCAGATCATCTGCTTTTTTAAAGCTGGATTTGGATTTTTGGATATATCCAAGCTTTTCCTCAACCAAACCTTTGTTGTTGAAAGATACAGCATCCTCAGGATCAAGATCAATGGCCTTTTCATAATCTTCAATAGAGCCCTTCAGATCACCAATCCGGTCTTTAAAATATGCTCTACTTGCAAATCTGTAAGGGTTCTTTGGTTCTAGATTAATAGCTCTGTCGAATTCTACCATTGCCTCATTATTTCTTTTGAGCAAATGAAGAATTACTGCCCGATCATTGATATAAGTTGGATTATACTGATCGCGTGAAATCAATAAGTCAAAATCCTCCAGTGAAGATTTAAATTCTCCCAATCGAGAATATACTCTAGCTCTGAAAAAATAGAATTCCAGGTTTGTATTATCCAAGTTGATAGATTTATTGATTTCTTCTAATGCCTGCTTAAATTTCCCCTCCTTGAAGAAGATGACACCCTTTTCAAAATTTTCCACTTCTGTGATTGATTAGTTCTCTGTAATTACAAAATATGGGAGGATAAAGTTTAAAATTACTTTATCCATATTACAAGTGCATCTTTTGAAGAACTGAATTCTTTCTATATTTGAACCGAAAACCTCAACTATGGCTACAAAAGCAGAAGATGTACTCAAAGACCTTAGGTCAGGAAAATATGCTCCGATTTATTTTTTACAAGGTGAAGAGGCTTTTTTTATTGACGAGATATCAGATTTTATAGAAAACTATGCTTTAAGGGAACATGAAAAGGGTTTTAACCAAATCATCATGTATGGTAAAGATGTCTCCATTACTGATGTTTTGAATAATGCCAGAAGATTTCCAATGATGGCTGACCGTCAGGTCGTGATTGTTAAAGAGGCTCAGAATATCTTGAATTTGGGTAAAGAGGAGCATGACCAGCAGTTGATCAATTACCTGAAGAATCCGCTTCCAAGCACAATTCTGGTTTTTGCGCATAAATACAAAACCCTTGATGGAAGGAAAGCTCTCAGCAAGGAACTTGAAAGGAATGTGGTTTTTGTCAAGTCCGAAAAAATCAAGGATCATTTACTTCCTCCTTGGATAGAATCTTATATAGCATCAAAAGGACATTCCATCAATAATCAAACAGCAGTTTTTCTGGCTGAAAGTATTGGAAATAACCTTGAAGTTATTGGAAATGAAGTAGGAAAACTATTGTTGAATTTCAGTGAAAAAACGGCTATTACTAAAGACCATATCCAAAAGTATATTGGTATCAATAAAGAGTACAACACATTTGAACTTACTAAGGCTATAGGAGTGAAAGATGTGGTAAAGGCAAATAAGATTGTCCATTACTTTTCACTTAATCCCAAAAGCCATCCTCTGATACCAATTATTGCACTTATTTACAGCTTTTTCAGTAAAATAGCTATCCTCCATTACAATAAGCAAAAAGGTGAATCCGAATTGGCAAAAATGGCCGGAGTTCATCCATATTTTATCAAGGAATACAAATTAGCGGCAAATAATTACCGCTTAGGCAAGGTTATTGACAATATTTCATACATAAAAGAAGCTGATTTACGTTCTAAAGGAGTTGAAACCACCGGAGTGGACGAAAGGAAAATCCTGAGAGAACTTGTATTTAAAATCATGCATTAAATTTGCAGCATTTACCCATGAAGAAAAGCTTTATATTGCTTTTGAGTCTGAGCACCATCCTGACAGGATATTCACAATCTGGATTGTATCAATCCGGAAACCAGATAGTTTTGGATGAAAACTTTGAGCTTTTTCAAAAGCAGATGTTCAGTGCGACGAGATTTGAATTTGAAAACCTGAAAGGAGTGCCCATGGAGGAAAACCAAATTGTTTTGGTTGATTTCCACCATGCTGTTTCTGCATTGAAAATCGATAATCCAGGTGCCTCTGATCTCATTTATTATTTTATTAGGAATTATCCCAACAGCCCCAAAGTAAATGAAGCGGCTTTTATTTTGGGAAACCACTTTTTTGATAAAAGAAATTACAGAGAGGCAATTCCAGCATTTCAAAAAATAAATACAGGAAAGATATCTCCAAAGCAAACATCAGAAGTGCTTTTCAAGACGGGATATTCCTTTTTCCAGCTTAAAGATTATAAAAATGCTTTGGGGTATTTCAATCAAGTGAAACCGTTAAGAGCGGAATATAGTCCGGATGCCTATTATTATGCCGGATACATATCCATGGAAAATGGACAGTTTGATCAAGCCATTGCTGATTTCAAAGAAGCTGACAAAACTCCGTTTTATAGTCAAAGGGTTCCTTATATGCTTTCAGGGATTTATTATAAACAAGGATATTTTGATGAATTGATCACTTATGGTGAATCTGTCATCCAATCTAGAAAGACATTGGATAGAAAAGGAGAAATCCACCTTTACCTTGCGGAAGCTTATTTCGAAAAAAGGAATTTTCAGCAGGCAGCCGTCAATTATGATGCATTTGTAAATTCAAGAAAAAGAGATTTAGATAAGTCTCAGATTTACAAGGCAGGGGTTTCTCAGTTTGAAATCCAGAATTACCAAAGGGCAACGGATTACTTTAAGGTCACAGCCGTAAATGATGATCAGATCGGTCAGGTTTCTAGCTATTATCTCGGACATTCTTATCTGAAGCTCAACAATCCTCAGTTTGCCTCCAATAGTTTTAATGCTGCTTACAAAAGCGACATAGATCCTAAAATCAAAGAAGAAGCCTTGGTAAACTATGCGAAGGTAAATCTTGAAAGGGGAAGTTTTCAGGACGCAGTAAATGCTTTGGACACTTACCTAACTAATTATCCTAATGGACCTTATGCCAAAGAGGCTGATGAATTACTGACAGATGCCTTGATTAATACTAGTAATTACTTGAGGGCAATAGACCACATTGAGAAAATGCCTAAAAGATCCACAAGGATCAATGCGGCCTATCAGAAAATCACATTCTACCAAGGCTTAGTGTATTACCGGGACAAAAAACATGATTTGGCTACTACTTATTTTGATAAATCTTTAAAAGTCCCAGAAGACAGGGACATTGTAGTTCAGACACATTTTTGGAAAGGAGAAAACTTTGCTTCTCAAGATAATCTGCCCCAGGCCATCCGATCTTATGAAGCATTGCAGGCTTTGAAACCAAGACCTGCAGATCCTTATCTTCAAAAATCATACTATGGTCTTGGATATGCTTTATTCAATACCCAACAATATGCAAAAGCAGAAACCCAGTTTAAATATTATATCGACAGGGTTGGTAAAAAAGATGATTCTAGCAACTATGATGAGGCTGTAATTAGATTGGGGGATATTTATTATGTTCAGAAAAGATTTTCTGATGCCCAGAATATATTCCAAAAGGCTATACAGGAAAATAGCAACTACATTGATTATGCTTATTTCAGGTCAGGGGTTGTCTTTAATTTTCAGAACCGAAATAATGAAGCCATTTCCCAATTGGACAAGCTCCTTAACAACCACCCCAATTCATTGTATTTTGAAGATGCCTTATTTCAGAAATCCCAGATCAATATGGAAGAAATGAGGTACGGTGAAGCAAGGAATGGTTTTGCCAGATTGATCAGCAGCAGACCAAATAGCCCCTTTGTACCTTTTGCTCTTGAGGGAAGCGCCGTCGCCAATTTTTCAATGCAGAATTACGATCAAACCATCAATGAGTACAAAAGAATTTTGGAAAACCATCCAAATTCTTCCAATGCAGAAGCTGCTTTGGTCGGGCTACAGGAGGCTTTGACGTTACAGGGCCGAACAGGTGAATTTTCACAGTATCTCAGCCGTTATAAAAATGCCAACCCGGACAATAAAAGTTTGCAGAATCTTGAATATGAGGCAGCTAAAAACCTGTTTTTTGGAGGGTCTTTTGCTCAGGCTATTAAAGCATTTGAGGGTTATTTAAAGAATTATCCTCAATCAGCCAATATGGCTGAAGCCAATTATTTCATAGGCGATTCCTATTATAAATTAGATAATATGGTGTTGGCCCTAGAATACTTTTATAGGATTGAAAGGGATAAAAATTCACCCCAAAGGTTAAGGGCAGTTCAACGCATTGCCATTATAGAATTGGAAAACAATAATTATAGCAATGCTATACCATTTCTAAGGGAATCAAGTAATAGTGCACGGAATAAAATTGAAGAATTTGAATCAAACAATGGCTTGATGAGAGCTTATTATCACATCCAATCTTATGATTCCGTAATTTTCTTTGCTGACAGGGTTATTTCCTTGGGTAGTGTGACACAGGATGCAATTCCCGAAGCCATGTTGCTTAAAGCAAAAGCATACAGGATGAAAGGTGACAGCAGGTCGGCGGATGAAACTTTGATGGATTTGGTCAATGAATATAAAACTGTCCATGGTGCTGAGGGTTTGTTTCTTTTGGCAGAAAGCTATTCCAAAAAACCTGACTATACCCAATCCAACAATGCGATCTTTGATTTTGTGGCACCTTTTTCTAACCACGATTATTGGTATGGAAGGTCTTTCATATTGTTGGCGGACAATTATATCAAGTTAGGAGAGGATTTTCAAGCAAAAGCTACTTTGGAATCCATCTTGGAAGGCTCCACGAATTCGGAAATTAAAAAAATGGCAAGGGAAAAGTTGGCTACTATCAAATAAAGAGAAAAGAAATCCATGAAAATAAATATTCGTTTTCCATTTATATTTGTTCTCTTCAGTATGATTCTGTCAGGGATTTTTACTGAAAAAGCTTTTGGCCAACAGACAGGTGAGGTAAAAGACCAGGAGTTTGTCATTAGGAAAGACAGGGTTTTGACTTTGCCCACGCAGCCGAGAAAATTTGAAAGGGTACCAGCCCTGCCTACTCCCAAAAGCACCACGAACTTTGATTATGCGGTGAGACCATTTTTTCTTTCTTTACCTCCATTGGATTTAAAAACAGAAGTTGCGCAGAAAAATTTTCCCAAAAAAGATGAAGAACTTTTCCCGGGATTTGTAAGAGTTGGATTAGGTAATTATAGTTCACCACTATTGGAAGCAAGATATACAAGTTGGGAAGATGCTGATTATGATTTTTCCGCAAAGGTAAGGCATCAGGGTTTTTACACGGGTCCGGTGGATGGTAGAAACTCCGGCGAAACCTTTACAAATGTTGCTGTAGATGGTGCCATTTTTAAAGATGTATTTCAATTATATGGAGGATTAAAATATGACAGGCATAAATTGAATTTCTATGGCTATGACCCCATGAATCCTATCTTTGAAGTCTTTGTGCCTAGCCAAAATATTCTCAACACATTTAAACTTACAGCAGGTATCCAGAACATAGAAAAAATGGATGGCATTAATTATAATGGCATGTTGAGTATCAGAGGTTTTGGGGACAATTATACGGCTTCGGAGAATGAAATTGCTTTCAAAGGAAATACTGATTTTTGGTTTGAGGATTACCTCAAAACTGCTATAAACATGGAATTGTCCCTAACAAGTCCAAGAGATGAGTTTTATTCCGATATCAAAAGAAATTATTTCAAAATCAATCCCTATGTGAGATACCAAAAGGAAAACCTTCTTGTAAAAGCAGGAGTTAATCTCGTTTTTGAAAATGACATTACGCTCAATAAAAATTCAGACTTCCATATTTTCCCTGTTCTCAATGGACAGTACATGATTCAGGATGAATTTGGGGTTTATGCAGGTTTTGAAGGGGATGTAATCAGAAATACTTACTATGATTTTGTAATGGAAAATCCCTTTTTGGGACCAAGTGATCAGTTGCTCAATACCATCCAGAACTTTAAAACAGGAGCGGGAGTAAGAGGCAAATTATTGGATGAATTTACTTATGAGGCCGGTTTCAATGTTGGAAGATATAGAAACATGCATTTCTTTGCCAATAGCCTTACTGATAGTTTGAGGTTTAATATGCTTTATGATGAAAACACAACATTGTTGAATTATACCGTAAAACTAGGATGGGTATACGAAAAC
>NZ_JBGSXS010000020.1:0-17245 GCF_041751335.1 Aquiflexum sp. | reverse complement strand
CTCTGCCTATACTGCCATATTCCCAGTTGGTATTGTTAATACCTGCTAAGGAATTTTGACTCCATGATTTGATGGTTTCATCTTTATCATTTCTGATTTCAAATTTGACCTCCCCTTGATTTTTTGTGTAGAAAAGAATACGCTGCGTAGGTTTTTTGACCATCCCATCTAACATCGCAGCTCTCCAAGGATTGTAACGTATTTCAGAAATACTCAAGACCATAACTTCTTTTTGGTTATTCAGAACCTTGTAAAGCGGTTTTAGATCTACAATAAAAACGCTACGTCCATGCGTTGCGACAACCAATTCATTTTCTCTTTTTTGAATGGCCATATCATAAATAGCCACATTTGGGATGCTTCCTTGCATCAGTTCATAGCTTTTTCCTGCATCTGTAGAAACAAACAATCCTTGATCCGTTCCCAAATAAAGAATAGATGGATTGGTGTGATCTTCTTTGATGATGTTCACGGCTTCCAATGGAAGATTTGAGACAAGAGAAGTCCATGTTTTTCCGTAGTCAGTGCTTTTGTAAACAAAGGGTGTGAATTCGTCAAAACGATAACCGGTCAAGCTTACATAGACCAACCCTTCCTGATGTTGGGAAGGGGTAACACTACTGACCCATCTGTTTTGTGGAAGTCCTTTGCTGATGTCAATCCAGTTGTTTCCGTGATCTCTTGTTATCCAAAGATTTCCATCATCTGATCCGGCATACAATGTCCCAAATTCAAATGGGGATTCCTCTATCACAGATAAGGTGGCAAAAGGCACATTACCGCTTTTTAGGTTTTTGGTAAGGTCTGGTGAAATGGTTTCCCATGTGTTACCCTGATCGAGACTTCGGTAAACGTACTGAGAGCCCATGTAAAAAATATCCTGATTATGTTTACTCAAAATGGCAGGAGTTCTCCAGTTCCATCTATTTGGAGTCATTCCAATGTCATGGGACGGCGTAACTGATTTTCTTTCATTGATTTTGGTATTGATCCTGAAGTAATTTCCAAATTGAAAACCTGTATAGATTATGTCATTGTTTCGTGTATCAACAGCCACGACCATGCCGTCACCACCCATTAGGGATGACCATTGATCGGAAGGTTTATTTGTTGAACTACCATACCAAACTCCATTATCCTGCATGCCACCATATACATTGTATGGTGTCTTTTCATCTACCATCACTGAATAAAACTGGCTAATGGTCAATTGGTCATTCAAATGATTCCACCTTTCGCCACCTCCGTATGAACTGTATAGACCACCATCAGTGCCTAAAAGAAGGTGTTTAGAATCTTTTGGATTGATCCATAAAGACTGATGGTCAGAATGTACATTGCCAACAGTATCGGTTCTGGCAAACGTTTTCCCCCCATCTCTGGAAACCAAAAGTGGAACGCCTAAGATATATACCTCATCCTCACTTGATGTTCCAACTCTGACTTCACCAAAGTAATATCCATAAGTGTTATATACCCTTTCCAGATTCGTTTCATTTACTTTTTTCCATGATTTACCGGCGTCTTCAGATCGGTAAACTTCTGCCCCAATGACAGCACTGTTGAAAAGTGAAGCATTGGCGTCTTGTCCCTCCCCATTGTATTGTGCAATCTGAATAGGTGTTATTCTCCCCAAGCTTAATAATCTTTTGACGCTATTAGCATCATATTTTGTAGCAAATCTGTTGGACCTGAGAAAACGGTTCAGTTTGTCATCCTCCAGATTTTGAATATCGGCAGAAGTTAAAGTTTTGAAACTTTCGAAAGTTAGATCCTCATCACCTTGTCTTTGTGGTTGTCTGGCTTCTCTGCTTTCTGACTTTTGGTTATCGTGGAGTGCATAGACCACATTTGGATTGCTCAGGCTGAAATCAAATCCTATCCTGCCAACAAACTCATCTTTAGGAAAACCTTCTGCTACTTTCTTCCAAGTATCTCCTCCATCTTCAGACCTCCAAATTCCGGATCCTTTTCCATTACCGATAAAATCATGGGATTGTCTGATACGTTCCCAGGATGCAGCCAACAAAATATTTGGATTGGATGGATGTACTTTGATATCGATGATACCTGTGTTATCATTGATTTTTAGCGTTTTTTTCCAGTTTTTTCCTCCATCGGAGGTCTTGTATAGGCCCCTTTCTTCATTTTTGGAATAGAGGGCGCCCATAGAACCTACCCAAACGATATTGGGATTGGTAGGGTGTATTTGAATCTGTCCAATATGCTGGGAATGTGGCAATCCCATAAATTCCCAAGTTTCGCCACCATCCTCAGATTTATAGATACCCGAACCGGCATATGTGGATCTACTTGAATTGTTTTCTCCCGTGCCAACCCAAATGATATTGTTGTCTGATGAAGCGATTGCCATATCACCGATCCCAAGGGACCCTTGGTGGTCAAATATAGGTGTGAATGACTGACCATTGTCTTGTGTTTTCCAAATGCCACCGGAGGCGGCTGCGATGTAGTAGGTTTTGAAATCGTTGGTCACTTCGATATCGACTACTCTACCACTCATATTGGTTGGTCCAATCAGTCTTGCAGGATAATTTTTGTAAGGGGAATTGGCCAGCATCTCTTGATGTTTTTTGACTGCCTCCTGAATTTCTTTAGAAGAACTTGCCTTTATCTGCTGTGCGTCAGTTTGTGATATTTGAAGACCGAAAGCCAATGCTACCAGCCAAGAGCTTATAAAATGTAGATTTTTCTGCATGTGTTTAGTTGATTAGTCCAACAATATAAAAAAAGGTATGCTTATTTTATTGGAAAAATGTACAAAGAGAAAACTGAACGGATGATTGGATTTCAGTTAATCTTAGATTGAGTTTTTGAATTAAATAAGGGTAAAAGTCAAGGTGATATTCTACCAAATTCTAGGGTTCACCAGGGTTTACTGCTTCACTTCCAACTTCGGTCTTCCAACCATAACCTGAAAAGTCGATGGCTACTTTAAATTTGGTGGATATACAGAACTACATATTATATAATTCACATTAAATGGAATATTTTATTTCCAATTTCTATCTTTGTTTATACCAATCATCATTGAAATGGGAAAATACCTAAAGTACACTAAAAATTTCTATTTCGTTTTCACCCTCTTTTTTGTCATTTGGATGGTATTTATAGACTCCAATGACATCTTGACCCAATATAAACTCAAATCAAAATTGAAGGAATTGGAAAAGCAAAAAGAATTTTATCTGGAAAGGAAGGACAAAATACAGGCTGATAGGGAAGAGTTGATGAGTAATAATGAACTCTTGGAAAAGTTTGCTCGTGAAAGATACTTGATGAAGAGAAAAACGGAGGATTTGTATGTTGTCATTGAAGACTAAATTATTATTGCCATTATTGATATTGGTTCTTTTTTTTGTTACCGTTTCAGCAGAAGCTCAGAGGTACATAGACGAGGAAAACCGACCACCTCTTAAAGATAGGATGTTTTTTGGAGGAAATTTTGCCATGTCATTCGGCACCATCACTTTTATTGATGTTTCACCTTTGGCAGGTGTGATGGTTACCAATCGATTTTCCAGTGGTGTTGGAGCAACTTATCAATATTTTAACGATAGAAGATTTATTGGAGGAAACAATAGCGTTTATGGGGGAAGGATTTTCTCCCGCTATAATATTTTCCCAAATATCTTTGCTCATGCAGAATATGAAAGTTTAAATCTGGATTTTTATAACCAAAGGACTGATAGATTTGAACGTATCTGGGTTCCTGGGTTATTGGTGGGGGGAGGTTATTTTACGCCTTTTGGTGATAGGGGAGGTGCTAATATAACTCTTTTATACAATGTTATTCATGATAACTTTCGTTCTCCATATAATTCGCCTCTGATTATCCGGTTTGGATTTGTGCTTTAATAACTACTTAAAAAAAAATGTCCACCTTCACCCAGAAACTTAGTAAATCTCATAAGGCTTGTCCGGAATGTCCTTCACCTAAGGTTATCCATACCTTTTTTGAGAATATCCTTGGATTGCTTTTTCCTGATTTTGCACCGGAACTCCTTAAAGAAGAAGATCAGATAGTGGAAAAAATCGAGGAACTTAAACATATGCTTTCAAGAATCCTTATCAGGAATAAACACCTCTATTCAGGAGATGGGGTTGAGATTGCAAATACATTTTTTGAAGGCCTTGAAGGGATATATGATTTATTAAATCAGGATGTGCAGGCGATTTTTGATGGTGATCCTGCTGCAAAGTCAAAAACTGAAGTCATCAGATGTTATCCCGGCTTTTATGCCGTAGCTGCTTACAGGATTGCACATTCACTACATGTCCTTGGTGTTACCCTCATACCAAGAATGATCACTGAATTTTCCCATAGCAGAACAGGTGTGGATATTCATCCTGGAGCAAAAATCGGAGAGCGGTTTTGCATTGACCACGCAACAGGGATTGTCATCGGAGAAACCTCAGTGATTGGAGATTGTGTGAAGATTTATCAGGGGGTAACATTGGGTGCATTGAGTGTAGATAAAGAAGATGCAGATAAAAAACGTCATCCGACAATTGAAGACTATGTGGTCATTTATGCGGGGGCTACAATTCTGGGAGGAGATACAGTAATCGGGCACCATTCTATCATTGGTGGAAATGTTTGGATCACCAAAAGTGTTCCTCCTCATAGCAAAATTTATTATCAGACAAAGATGTACAATCCAAGTTCCAATGAAACAGATACCTATATTATAAAAAGTGAAGGATGAAATTGGTTGATTTGATAGGTAACACACCCCAGGTAGAACTCAAGCGTATCCCCACCAACCCAAATGTCAGGATTTTTTGTAAACTGGAAGGACAAAATCCCGGAGGTTCAGTAAAGGACAGGGCGGCTTTTAATATGATAAAAAGTGCCTTGGATAGAGGGGAAATAAAAGCGGGAGATAAATTGGTAGAGGCTACCAGCGGTAATACCGGTATTGCATTGGCCATGGTTGCAAATGTGCTTGGTCTCAAGATGACTTTGATAATGCCTGACAATTCTACAAAAGAGAGGATATTGTCCATGGAAGCTTATGGTGCGAAAGTAATTTTGACCCCTGCCGCAAAGACTATAGAATATTCAAGAGTACTTGCTCAGGAAATGAAAGATAAACAGGGTTATTTCATGTTGGATCAATTTGCCAATACTGATAACTTTATGGCTCATTATTACAGTACAGGACCTGAAATATGGCGGGATACGAGTGGTGAAGTTACCCATTTTGTATCCGCTATGGGAACCACAGGCACTATCATGGGAGTCTCCAAGTATCTCAAGGAAAGGAATGATGGCATTCAGATTGTTGGTACCCAACCGACAGACGGATCAAATATTCCAGGCATCAGAAGGTGGTCTCCTGAATTCCTGCCTAAAATTTTTGAACCTAAAAGAGTGGACCTAGTGATAGATGTCAGTCAAGATGATGCTACCCAAATGACCCGTAGGATGGCTAAAGAAGAGGGGATTTTGGCTGGAATGAGTAGTGGTGGGGCTTTGTATGCTGCTCTACAACTTTCGAAAAAGCTTGATTCAGGTCTCATTGTTTGTATTACATGTGATAGGGGGGATCGATATCTGAGCTCAGATCTTTTTGCATAAAAAAATCCCGAAGGATCGCTCCCCCGGGATAACCACAAAAAACGAGACATTGTCTTTATTGTTTAATATAGTTGGTGAGCAGTTGAAGGCTGAGGTTATTGTTTCCATTGGCCGAATCTGAAAAACCTCTCACAACTAGGGTATAAACCCTATTGCCCCTGATTTCTATTTCGTTGACGGTCAATAAAGTCTCTCCCGAGGCTTTTGATTTTAGGGTTACTTTTATTGTGCCTTTTACTATCCTTTCAAAATCAGTGATTTCTAAATACTCATTTTTTTCACCGAAGGGTAATGTTTCGTCATTGATCAAGACTTCAATATCATCTGTATCCGGAGAAAGATGTACCAATCTTACCTGGGCATGATCACTGTCGGGTTCATCCCAATCATCCTCAACTATCACAGCATCAATATCCGCTGCTTTGTTCACCAAAAACAAGGAATAGACCTTGTCCTCAACCAAAGTGAATTCGGTCTCCAACAAGGTATTAACGGCATTATGTGCGTTGAATTTTAATTTTCTATCACCTACATAGAAAGGGCTGTAGGGGAAAGTAGTACTGTATTCTAATGGATTGTTATTGATCCTTGCAGCTTCGGTGTAAATGTCCAAGTTTGGGCCATCAGGTGAAGCATGATAAATGGACAGAAATGCGGATGGAGGGATGGGCTGACCCTCATCATCCTCAAAGCAAGCTGTCATTACTAATACTGAGGAAAGTGAAAGCATTATTCCAAATGCCTTTGCCCACTTCAAGTTAATTTTTCTGGTATTCATAAATAGTTGGTTTAGTTTATTTAACTGTCTAGACGCAACTATTTTTAAAAACGCTACAAGGATTTAAAAAAAATCCCCGAAAATTTTCCGGGGGTTTAAATCACACATTGTCAGGTTCTGGATGTTGGTAAGGTTTTCGATATGGTCTCCTTAGCTTTTGGGTAGCTTCCGGATCATCGACTACAATCATTTTCTCAGAATCATAGACCAAAGATCTCCCCAATTCCATAGACATATTTGCCAGAATGCAGGATGCTGAGGAGATATGGCCTTCAAGTACATCAGCAACTGGAAGCTCCCCAGATTCCATTGAATCAAGGAGATTTTGGAATTGACCTCTTGTGGCAGATGCAGCATGAAGTTCTATTCTGGATTCGGTCAGGTCTTCTGGGTATTTTTCTCTTTCATAAAGGACATCAAATTCAATCTTCTCTCCTTTTTGATAAGGGAAATATTCAGCTTTCATAGTACTTCCGGCGAGGACGCCATTCTCCCCAAAAATTTTAAAAGCCCATGGATACTCAGGATCAACCGGGCTCCCCCAGGTCCTGTGTTGCCAGACTACATTCAGTTCATCAAATTCATAGATGGCCGTTTGTGTGTCGGCAATGTTTGCTTTACTTTCTTTTTGAACATAAATTCCTCCTGTTGCGGTGATTTTTTTTGGCCAGCCCAAGCCCAACATCCACCTGACTGCATCCAGCATGTGAACGCACATGTCTCCCGGAATACCGTTTCCATATTGCATAAAGGATCTCCATCGGCCATGAAGAATGCCATCATATTCCCGATATGGAGCAGGACCTGTCCACATGTCATAATCGATATGTGCTGGTACAGGCTCGGCCGGAGGATTGGCATTCAATCGCATGTGGTAATAACAGCATACTTCAGCATGCGAAACCTTCCCTATTATTCCACTGTCAATAATTTCTTTTTTTGCCTTTATAACATGTGGTGTACTTCTTCGCTGCACCCCGACCTGAACCATTTTATTATACTTTCTGGCTGCGGCAACTATCGCTTCCCCTTCAATCACGTCAACAGAAATAGGTTTTTGTAAGTACAAATGTGAACCGGCCTTTAAAGCAGCTATTGCCTGTAAAGCATGCCAATGATCAGGAGTGCCGATAACGGTAATATCCAGTTTGTGATTTTTAAGTAGTTCCCGATAATCTTTATAAAGCTTCGGTACTTTACCGGATTTTTGCCTCTTGGCTACAATGTCTCCTGCTTCTTTGAGCATGTTGCTGTCTACATCGCACAAAGCGACTACATCAACATTTGCAATCTGAATCAATCTGAAAAGGTCGCTTTTACCATACCATCCACTCCCGATAAGGGCCACTTTCAAAGGTTCCTCATTATTGATAAAATCCGTACTCATCATGCCCATACTGGCCAAAGCCAATGCAGCACTGCTTCCTTTGAGAAACTGACGGCGGTTAAAATTTTGGGTCTCCATAGAAGGGAAGGTTTAGGTTTGCGAAAATTAATCCCTCAATTTACAAAAAGGTCGAACCTGAACAAATTTCATTTGACCAGTGGTAGGTTATATTACCGGGCTGGTTTTTAAAACAATCATTCGGCTGATATAACTACTTTGCAGCCAAAAATGAATAAATTGATGCTTGTTTCCACTTTACCCTTCAATCTTAAGAAAAAGCTATTCACTATAATGACTGCACTTTTGATAAGCTATGGCTTGCATGGACACGCATGGTCCACTCTAAACCCTGCGAACACTTGTACCGAAAGGCATGGTATGCAGGTGGTTCCCATTGGAGTGAAATATTATGTTGTCGCCGGATGTGGTAACCGTGGCGGTAGCCCCGAGCTTACTAGTATTGAGGTTATGAATTGAATTTCACACCTAATTTTTCTCCCAAGGACTTCAAATCATCAACAACAGGTTTGATAATTGGGATGCCATCTTTTTTCCGAGCGGTTTCCAATTCTCTTTCCGGATCACCCGGAATCAAAACCTTTTCCTGACCTTCTACAGGTTTGGCTTTTCGGAACCTGCTTATCCAATTATCCATATTAGCTTTGAACTCATCTGCTGGTCTAAATGCATCAACACGCATGGCGCCCAGAAAATGTCCGAGCCCTTCCCCAACAGGATTGGGGTCAGGTTCCAAAAATGCTACAAAAGGTGGTACCCAAGGGCCATAATTGGCACCTGATAATACTGCTGAAAAAATATCTACAATGGCACCCAAAGCATATCCTTTATGCGATCCGTGTTCTCGGTCTCCTCCAAGTGGTAATAATGCACCTCCCTTTTTTACGCCATTGGCATCTGTGGTCTGATTGCCGTCTTTGTCCTGTACCCAACCCAGAGGAGCATCTAGTTCTTTTCTTTGTAAAATCTCCAATTTACCATTGGCAGCTGTCGTCGTCGCCATATCGGCGACAAAAGGAGGTTGTTCATTCGCCGGGATGGCCACTGAAATTGGATTAGTACCCAACATTCTTTCCTTGGAAAAAGTCGGACTTACCAAAGGGCTGGCATTGGTCAAGGAAATCCCAATCATGTCATGTTTCAATGCCATCATTGCATGATAGCCTGCAATACCATAATGGTTGGAATTTTTGACTGAAACCCAACCGGTTCCGGCAGTTTTTGCTTTCTCAATGGCCACCTTCATCGCAAATGGAGCAACTACCAAGCCTAATCCGCCATCACCATCGACCACTGCTGTACTCGGGGTTTCATATATAACTTTTATGTCAGGATTTGTATTGATCCTGCCTTTTTCCCAAAGTCTGACATAACCTGATAGCCTAGCGACCCCATGCGAATCTACTCCCCTAAGATCAGCTGAAAGTAACACATCAGTGGCCAGAGCAGCAGCATCTTCAGGACACCCCATTTTGAGAAATATGCTTTTGGTGAAATTATTCAGGTCGGAATATTGGAATACCATACATTAGTAATTCATGTATTGATTAAATCAAATCGTAAAGGTCCTATTGACTGATAGCAGTTGCCATGGAATGCTTACCCATCAGCTGTGCGATTGCGCCTTCTTTCAAAGCAAAGTTTGAACAAACCAAAATAGAAACCGGAACCAGCTTTAAAATATAAGTTATCAGGCAGGAGGCTACCACTATCATATCCACCCTCATGGGAATCATACCAGCAATGTTCAGTCTTTCTTCTTTGTTGAGTGTCAATAGTTTTTGAGCGATCACTTCAAATTCTCCTTTTGGAAGCTGAAAGACTTGCTGGGTCTTTAATTTAGTTTGATGATGGGAAGCAAAATACATATCTGTTAAAGTGTCAAATGTTCCTGAGGCACCAACTAGTCCTTTTGGGTTGAACTTCTGGATAGCTTCTTCCAGTTTAAATAATTTTTCTCTAAGGTAAAAAGTAAGTTTTTCAACTTCCTCTGGTAGTATAGGGTCGTGATAGTGGAACAAGTCGAGTAATCTCTGTCCGCCGATTTCAAAACTCTGCCTCCAGAATGCTTCAATAGAATTGCCAATGATAAATTCAACGGATCCACCACCGATATCCATCATCAGGTAGGTTTCGCCATTTAAAGAGCCACTGAACCTGATGCCTTCATAGATCATCTGGGCTTCTTGGAGCCCGTCAATGACATTTACTTCAATTTGAAAAAGTTCTTTTATCTGTTTTACAAATTCACTTCCATTTTGGGCATTTCGGACAGCACTTGTGGCGAAGGCAAAAATATTTTGGATTCCTTCCCCATCAATCATGCTTCTAAAGTGTTTCAGTGTATGAAAGGCTCTCTTGATAGCATCAGGGTGGATATTGTTTTTGCTGATGCCACCCTGTCCGATTTTCACAGGGATTTTTTCCTTATAAATAGTATTGTATTTATCCTCATACATTTCAACCAACAACAAATGGAATGTGTTGGTACCCATGTCTATTATCGCTGCCTTAGTCGGAAACATACCGCCTTAATTTTGGTTGTGCGAATATAGAAAGTTTATCTTAAATCCATTGTTGAGATAAATTATTATGTTTTGAAATTGATCACTGTTAGGTTGGTCAAGAATTATTTTCTCCCTTTATTGCCCTTACTTATATTTGACAGGAATAAACCTAAAAGCGAATAGATATGGACAGTGAAATCAAAGGTGTTTATACACTTCCAAGCAATAAAGACAAGTTTGAACTATTGAAAAAAAAGAATGAAGAAGCATTGCTTGGCGGAGGGGAAAAAAGGATTGAAGGGCAGCATAAAAAAGGAAAATTGACTGCAAGGGAAAGAATCCATTTGCTTCTTGATGAAGGGTCATTTCAAGAAATAGATAAGTTTGTCATGCACCGGGCCAAGGATTTTGGATTGGAGAAAGAACATTACCTTGGAGATGGGGTAGTTACCGGATATGGGGAAATCAATGGCCGGCTGGTCTATGTTTATTCTCAGGATTTTACTGTTTTTGGAGGATCTCTTTCCGAAACCCATGCGGAGAAAATCTGCAAAATAATGGATATGGCGATGAAAAATGGTGCGCCTGTCATAGGTTTGAATGATTCAGGTGGTGCCAGGATTCAAGAAGGTGTAGTTTCTTTGGGGGGCTATGCGGATATATTTTATAGAAACACCTTGGCATCTGGGGTGATCCCGCAGATTTCTGCAATCATGGGGCCATGTGCAGGAGGTGCTGTTTATTCACCTGCTATTACAGACTTTGTCCTGATGGTTGAAAACACTTCCTATATGTTTGTGACAGGCCCAAATGTGGTCAAAACAGTAACCCAAGAAAATGTAACAGCCGAGGAGTTGGGTGGCGCAAGTGCCCACAGTACCAAAAGTGGTGTGACGCATTTTGCCTGTAGCAATGAACTTGCCTGCATCCAACATATCAAAAAATTGCTCAGTTACATTCCTCAAAACTGTGAGGATGAAGCGCCACATCATCCTTATGAGCTAAAAGAAGACGAAAAAAGAGAAGTCCTGGATAGGATAATACCAGAAAATACCAATCATCCATATGATATTAGAGAAGTGGTAGACGGAATTGTTGATGAATCGTCCTTTTTTGAGGTGCATAAAAACTATGCTGAAAATATAGTGGTTGGTTTCGCAAGATTGGCCGGAAGAAGTATCGGGATAGTGGGCAATCAGCCACAGTCCCTTGCAGGAGTTTTGGATAACCATGCCTCCATGAAAGCCGCAAGATTTGTTAGATTTTGTGACTCCTTCAATGTCCCTCTGTTAGTTTTGGTCGATGTTCCTGGATTCTTGCCTGGTACCGATCAGGAATGGAATGGAATTATAACCAACGGAGCCAAGCTATTGTATGCTTTTTCTGAGGCTACCGTACCAAGAATTACAGTTATCACAAGAAAGGCTTACGGAGGCGCATACGATGTGATGAATTCGAAGCATATTGGAGCTGATCTTAATTTTGCATGGCCTACCGCCGAGATTGCCGTTATGGGTGCCAAAGGTGCTGCTGAAATTATTTTCAAAAGAGAAATAGCTGAAGCAGAAGATCCGGAAGCCAAATTGCAGGAAAAGATTGATGACTATACTGCGAAATTTGCTAATCCATACCGTGCAGCCCATAGAGGCTTTATCGATGAAGTCATCATTCCTTCCGAAACCAGAGAAAAATTGATAAGAGGCTATAAAATGCTAGAAAATAAAGTCGATAAACTCCCGAGGAAGAAGCATGGGAATATTCCTTTGTAGCATAAATAAAAAAAACCAATGCAGAACAAGATTTTAGAATTACCAATAATTCAAAAAATATTAACAAAAACATAAAATGTCATTAGAGAACAAATTTCTATATAAATACCTCAACAATGCCTCACCAACTGGCTTTGAGGCTTCAGGACAAAAAATATGGTTGGAATATGTAAAGCCTTATGTGGATACATATTTCACCGACAATTATGGTACGGTCGTAGGCGTGGTCAATCCTGAAGCTGAATATAAAGTTGTCATCGAAGCTCATGCAGATGAAATCAGTTGGTTTGTAAACTTTATCAATGCAGAAGGATACATCTATGTGCGTCGTAATGGTGGTTCAGACCACATGATCGCACCTTCGATGCGTGTCAATATCCATACTGATGATGCTGTGATTCCCGGTGTTTTTGGTTGGCCTGCCATTCATACGCGAAAGGAAGGAAAAGAAGAAGCCCCAACATTGGATAATATCTTCATAGATGTGGGAGCAAGGACAAAAGAGGAGGTGGAGAAAATGGGAATCCATGTTGGCTGTGTGATCACCTTTAAGGATGAATTACAGGAATTGAATGGGAAATTCTATTCCGGAAGAGCACTTGACAATAGAATAGGAGGCTACATGATTGCCCAAGTGGCCAAAAAGATTCATGAATCCAAGGTTAAACTACCTTTCGGACTTTATATAGTCAATGCGGTACAGGAAGAGATTGGTCTTAGAGGAGCAGAAATGATTGCGGCAAAGATAAAGCCTCATGTTGCTATCATTACAGACGTATGTCATGACACCACTGCCCCTATGTATAATAAGGTTACAAGCGGAGAACAGATAGCAGGCAAAGGCCCAGTCTTGACTTACGGAGCAGCGGTTCACAAAAAGCTACTTGATTTAATCATTGGTACAGCAAAGAAAAATGAAATCCCATTTCAAAGGGCAGCGGCATCAAGAAGTACAGGAACGGATACAGATGCTTTTGCCTATTCCAATGAGGGCGTACCATCAGCTTTGATTTCTCTTCCATTGAAATACATGCACACGACCGTGGAAACAGCCAGTAAAGAAGATATCGAAAATGTCATCTTGTTGATGTATCAGTTTTTGGTTGAATTGGATCCTTCATTTGATTTCAGGTATATAAAATAAGTCCTCAGGTTTTAGTCTGCAGTTGGCATCCTGCTTAATGTGTTCAATGTGGTCCTTTTCATATGAAATATAAAGATCAACTCCGCCGAACAATTTCTCTTGCCCTTCCCCCAAAAAGGATTGTCTCTTTGGTACCTTCGCAGACCGAGCTTTTGGTGGACTTGGGTTTGGTGGATAGTTTGGTGGGTGTGACCAAGTTTTGTGTACATCCCAAAGGCCTGAAAAAAGAAAAGACAATTATCGGTGGCACCAAAAATTTTCATTTTGATAAGATAGATTTGCTGAAGCCGGATCTGATCATTGGAAATAAGGAAGAAAACTACAAGGAAGGGATTAATCAGTTGTCTGAAAAATATCCGGTATGGATGAGTGATATTCGTACCTTGGAAGACGCCTTTCAGATGATGCTTGGGATAGGGCAGGTTACCGGGACACATAATAAGGCTGAAGTTTTGGTACAGAAGATCAGAAGTGAATTGAATTTTGTTCCTAAAAGAAAAGCAACTGCGGTGTATCTGATTTGGGATGAACCACTGATGGCTGCCGGTAAAAATACTTTTATCAATGAAATGCTTTTTAGAGCGGGGTTTGTCAATATGATGGAAAAAGACCGTTATCCCAAGCTTTCCACCTCGGAACTCAAGGCTTTAGCGCCTGAATATTTGTTGTTAAGTTCCGAGCCTTATCCATTTAAGCAAAAACAACTAACTGAGTTTGCTGCACTTTTACCTCAATCCAAAATCCTTTTGGTGGATGGGGAGATGTTTTCATGGTATGGGAGTAGATTACTGTTTTTCAAAGGTTATTTGGACTTTTTTAAACTTTGAATCTTTATCCATACGAATTCAGCCGTTTGTAAAAATATCAAACATAGTAAAAGACTTTTTTAAAATTTTTAATTAACTTTTCTGCACTAATTTAAATAACTTACCCAAAATCATGAAGCAACAAAGAAGAAACTTCCTAAGGAAACTGGGAGCAACAGGAGCAATTGCTGCTCTTAGTCCAATGGTTTTTACAAATGAATCCATTGCCAAAGAATTTCTTAATAGACACAGCATCTTTGATAATCAAAATAATACAACACTACGTTTGGCACTAATAGGTGCTGGAATTATGGGAACCGAAGATACCAATTCGGCCTTAAGGCATCCCAATGTAGAATTGGTTGCAGTTTGTGACTTGTATCTAGGAAGGTTGGAATCTGCCAAACAGAAATGGGGAAACCATCTTTTTGTAACTCAAGACCACAAAGAAATTCTGAAAAGAAAAGATGTTGACGCGGTAATAATCGCCACACCAGACCATTGGCATAAGCAAATCAGTATTGATGCATTGAATGCCGGGAAGCACGTTTACTGTGAAAAGCCCATGGTTCATTCAGTAAAAGAAGGAATGGATGTGATCAATGCCTGGAAAAAATCAGGAAAGGTTATGGTGGTAGGAAGTCAGGGCCTGTCTTCATTAGGTAATGAAAAGGCAAAAGAACTATTAGCAGCAGGTGTCATTGGAGACTTGGTTTATGCGGAAGGATTTTGGGCTAGAATGTCTCCCGAAGGAGCTTGGCAATATAATGTTCCAAAGGACGGAAATGAACAAACTGTTGATTGGAAAAGGTATATTTCCAATACTACTAATAGAGATTGGGATCCATTACGATTTTTCAGGTGGAGAAACTATCTCGATTATGGTACAGGAATGTCCGGCGATTTATTTGTACACTTATTTTCAAGTTTACATTTCATTACAAATTCTTATGGTCCAAATAAAGTTTCAGCTATGGGAGGATTGAGGTATTGGAAAGATGGCAGGGAGGTTCCGGATGTATTGTTGGGTACATTTGATTATCCTAAAACAGAAAAACATTCAGGTTTTAATTTGTCACTCAGATGTAATTTTGTCGATGGTACCAGTGGCACCACCTATCTGAGAATAGTTGGCACGAAAGGTTCAATGGATGTGAAATGGGAAGAGGTTGTCGTAAAAATGAATTCCAATACCATGAGTGATGATCCTTTTTTACAGGAGCAGGCTAGGTTAAGGGGAGAAACAGAGACACGCGCCAAAATCCTACCTCCAAGGGAACAAGTATATACAGCCGAAAGATCGTGGAAAGGTGCCCACTATGACCATTTTGGAAATTGGTTTCATGCTATCAGAACGGGAGGGAAAGTGGCTGAGGATCCTGTTTTTGGCTTTAGGGCAGCAGCCCCGGCGTTGTTATGTAATGACAGTTATTTTCAGAATAAATTTATCAATTGGGATCCAGTAAATATGAAATTAATATAATCGAAAACATGAAACATAAGATAATTGGATTAATAGTTCTGACTTGGTTTGTCAATTCATGTAGTACTGACAACAAGGAAACAGTTACCGATGAAGAAGAGGTAGAAGTGATAGTAGCAGATAACAGCCTGTCAGATGATGAAAAATCTGCTGGGTGGATGCTCCTTTTTGATGGTGAAAATACAGATGGATGGAGAGCATTTAATGGAGAAGAATTTCCGGACGGTTGGGTTGTGGACGAAGGTTCACTTAAGGCATTGGGTTTGGGAGGAGATATTGGAGGCGACATAGTCTTTGCACCGATGGATTTTGAAAATTTTGAGATGGAATTCACTTGGAAGATTGGGCCGGGCGGAAATAGTGGTGTTTTTTATCACGTAATTGAAGACCCAAAGTATGCTGCTCCTTATGAAACAGGACCTGAATATCAGGTTATAGATCAGCGTGGGTTTGAGCAGCCTTTGGAAGATTGGCAGTCATTGGCTTCAGATTATGCAATGTATCCGGGAGATATTGAAAGTGTAGTCAAACCTGCCGGAGAATGGAATGTTTCTAGGATTGTATTTTCTGAAAATGGTGCCAGCTATTGGCTAAATGGTAAGCAGACATTGGAATTCATTCCTTATTCGGAAGATTGGATGAAAAGGAGAAATAGTGGTAAATGGGATGATTTTCCTGATTATGCCAAATCAAAAAAAGGATTGATTTCTTTACAGGATCACGGCAGTGAAGCTTGGTTTAAAAACATTAAAATAAGACCATTATGAAAAAATTAAATATTATTGCCTTTTCTGTGATTGCAGTATTGTTAGGGTTTGCCTGTCAGGGAAGTAAGGAAATATCTCTATTCAATGGCAAAGACCTTTCTGGATGGAATATTTATGGAACTGAAAAATGGTATGTTGAAGATGGTCTATTAATTTCAGAAAGTGGGCCTGATAAGGAATATGGTTACTTAGGGACAAAGGAAGCCTATAAAGATTTTGAAATAAATGTTGAATTCAAGCAGGAAGCAGATGGGAACAGCGGAGTTTTTATTAGGTCTACCGTTGACGGAACAAAAGTTTCAGGCTGGCAAGTAGAGGTAGCCCCCCCAGGTCACGACACAGGAGGCATATATGAATCGTATGGCAGGGGTTGGTTGATTAAGCCTGACAAAGAAAAAGACAGTGCATTGAAATATGGTGATTGGAATAAAATGAAAATTGTGGTAAAAGGGGATAGGGTTGTGTCTTATCTTAATGGAGTTGAAATGGTTGATTTTTCCGATGAGAAAATAGGCAATGGCAATGGAGGGATATTACTCCAGATTCATGATGGGGGAGGAATTAAGGTGTATTGGAGAAATATTAAGCTAACTCCTTTATAATATCTAATTATAAAAAAACATAATAGAAAAGCCAGCTGTTTAAAGATCGGCTGGCTTTTTTTATTTTTAGGGTTAGTGGTCAGTAACATATATCATATTATGAAATTTATTTTTGATAGTTCTTTGTCTTTTAACAAAGCCTTAACATCTTTGCAATCCCAAAAGGGGAAGCATCACAAAGTTGTTGAAGAGTTTTAATTTTTTTTAAAGTGATTTCTTTTCAATTTAAAATTATTTCTTACCTTTGCAGTCCTGTTCTGAGTAATGGGTTTTAAAGATGCCGGAAAAAGTTCTGGTTGATAAGATTTACCACGGGATAATTGATCCTGACATTTCCTTTTTAAAAGGGAAAAAGTTCATTGAAATGTTGAAGACGAAA
>NZ_JBGSXS010000019.1:0-8240 GCF_041751335.1 Aquiflexum sp. | reverse complement strand
GGCTGGAAACTTTCGAAAACCCAAACCTGAAATTGAAAGAAATTGAACAAAGAATACCATTTGAAAACAGGATGACCACTGCAAAAGAAATCGCCGATACCGTTGTTTTCCTTCTCTCCGACCGCTCTTCCCACACTACGGGGCAGCATATCTTTGTTGATGGAGGGTATACTCATTTGGATAGGGCGTTGTGAGAAGGGAGACTTGAGATGTGAGATGTGAGACGTGAGAAGCAAAAACTACATTCAAAATCACCAATAAACTTTGCCTTGTCACTTCGATCCCGACAACAGTACGGGAGAGAAGTCTATGTCCTCTTAGGGCTTTAGATTTCTTCCGCCTCGGAGGACAAGCTTCTACGATCGAAAAGACAAAGGACGACAACTCCAAAACCAGGAAACTTGATTAGCTGATAACACGACATCCAAACCCATGACCTCAAACCCATCAACCTCCCCCCTCATTCCCCGGACCCTACTCTTACCCTTTATCCTAATCACCTCCCTTTTTGCGCTTTGGGGTTTTGCCAATGACATCACCAATCCGATGGTCGCGGCATTTAAACGGGTATTGGAATTGAACAATGTGCAGGCTTCTTTGGTACAGATGGCGTTTTATGGGGGATATTTCACTATGGCATTGCCTGCGGCGATATTTATCAAAAAATACAGTTACAAGGTCGGGGTTTTGATTGGTTTGGGATTGTATGCATTTGGAGCATTGCTGTTTTATCCTGCAGCTGCTTGGGAAAGCTATTTCTTCTTTTTGATGGCTTTGTATATCCTGACTTTTGGATTGGCTTTTTTGGAAACTACTGCCAATCCTTATGTGCTTTCCATGGGGTCTGAAGAGACCGCCACACAACGTTTGAACTTTGCCCAGGCCTTCAATCCCATGGGGGCATTGGCAGGCTTGTTTGTCGCCAAGGAATATATCCTTAATGCACTGCAATCGAATAATGTCGATGCGATAGGAAATTTGATCTACCCTACCCTAGAAGAAACCTCCAAAGCAATCATCCGAACGAATGATCTATTGGTCATCAGAAACCCTTATGTGATGTTAGGGCTTGTCGTAATTGCATTGGCTGTGGTAATTTTTATGGTAAAAATGCCGGAAAACAAATCCAAAAGTGGCAACATTGATTTTTGGCCTTCCATGAAACGCTTGGCAATAAAGCCCCAATTTGTAGAAGGAGTAATTGCCCAAATGTTTTATGTGGGAGCCCAAATCATGGTCTGGACCTATATCTATCAATATGCCGACACTTTGGGGATTGACAATGCCTCTGCGGTCAATTATGCCTATTCAGCTTTGATTTTGTTTTTGGTAGGAAGGTGGATTTGTACATTTCTGTTCCGTTTCTTCTCCCCTGCCAGGTTATTGCTTTATTTTTCCGTGTTAGCTATATGCTTCACTTTGGGAGCAGTATTTATCCAAGGTATGTTAGGTCTTTATTCCCTAGTCGGTATTTCTCTTGCCATGTCCCTAATGTTTCCGACCATTTATGGAATTGCCCTGGAAGGTTTAGGTGAAGACGGGAAATACGGAGCAGCATTTCTAGTGATGGCGATAGTTGGTGGTGCCATTATGCCTACGCTACAGGGAGTGATATTGGATTTTGGTGGTCCTGGCTATGATGATATCAGGATCTTGGGAGTTCCCGAGGTCAATTTTTCATTTGTATTGCCTTTACTATGTTTTGTGGTGGTTGGGGTATTTGCTTGGAGGAGATGATTTGAAGTGGGAAGTTAGGAAGTTTGGAAGTGGGAAGTTAAGAAGTTGGACGGTTTCGGTGGCGTCATTCTGAACGGAGCTAAATTTCCCTTTAGTTTTGACATAGAGCTAAATGCGAAGTGAAGAATCTCCTGCGGAAGGGATGTAGGATAAATTATAAAGGATACAGGCGGAGTAGGGTGCCATCATTCTGAGTCCCCAACATTTATAGTATTTCAAAAATGGAATTAACATCTTGGTATAGCCGGAATCAATAGGAATGCGGCTTTAGTCAAAATAAAAATGTAAAATCATACTGAAAGAAGCTTCTCTTCACTTCAATCTAACACCATGTCAAATACGAAGTGAAAGCCTCCCCCTTAGTATTTCGCGAAATCTCTTTTGGCAGAGAAGATGGTTCGGTTTTAATACCACATAGAATCAGAGAGCACATAGTTATAGTAAGAAGTAGAAAGTAGGAAGTTTTAGAACGTTCTTTCAGAATGAAG
The DNA here is from genome assembly GCF_041751335.1 of Aquiflexum sp. GTDB lineage: Bacteria > Bacteroidota > Bacteroidia > Cytophagales > Cyclobacteriaceae > Aquiflexum. Next base: position 6,015 of record NZ_JBGSXS010000019.1, on the reverse strand, counting down.
CTTCTTTTCATTTCATTTTTAACAAAATCATTGTCCAGCCAGAATAATGTGATTAAAGACAATCACCTTGGGGTTGTGGGTTTCAATTTGACGGATTCCCATTGACATGAGTGCGACACTCACATTGGCTTAACTTTATAAGATCCTCAGATATTTTTAATCTCTTGATAGGGGTAATCACCTTCTCGGTTTTCTTTATAAAGAGAAACCAAAATCATATCTTGTGTGGAAATTTACAGTTTTCACATGCAGGCTACGGATCAAAAGGTTTTTTCTGCCATTCAACAAGGAGATGTTTCTACATTTGAGATGCTGTTCAAAACCCATTACCCTGCCCTTTGCCGCTATGCAACAGCTTACCTTTCTGACCGGGATGATGCTGAGGAAGTGGTGCAAGCCACATTTATTGGATTTTGGGAAAAGCGGAAAAACATACATGTTGATTCTTCATTGAAAGCCTATCTCTACCGATCTGTAAGAAATGCCTGTCTAAATGAAGTCAAAAGACAAAAGGTCCGCTTACAGTATGCGAATGCTTTGATCGCGGAAGGTGAAAAATTCAGCGAGCCGTCTGACCACCTGACGATTAAAACCGAATTGGAAACTAAAATCCATGAAGCCTTACAGTCATTGCCTGAACAATGTCGCCTCATTTTCAAAATGAGCCGATTTGAAGAACTCAAATACCAAGAGATCGCCGATCAGCTACGCATTTCCATCAAAACAGTGGAAAACCAAATGGGGAAAGCCCTCAAGCTGATGCGCATAAAATTAAAAGATTATTTACCATTTATCATAATCCTGATGGGTCGCCTGTTGGAACCATGAATCCGGAATCAGAACATATTGAAGAATTGATCGGGAAATTCCTCGTTGGAGAAGCTTCGGAAATGGAAGCCAACGAGCTGATGGAATGGTGTGCCATTTCTCCGGAAAACCAAAAATACCTAGATGATGCCCAATGGATTTTGGAAAAAACCCAATTGCCAGATAAGCATGACTTTGACACTGAAATCGCCTGGACAAAAGTCAAAAGAAAAATCAACCCTGAAAAAAGTAAAACCCGCACTTTATCCCCAGTTTGGAAAATTGCAGCAAGCTTTGTACTGCTTTTAGGTATCTCCTACATTTTTTACATCCTGGTAACACCTCAACAGGAATTTCAATACCTGAGTGAAAAACAGGTTCAGACACATGTAATGCCGGATCAAACCGAAATCACCCTCAACCAACAATCTGAAATCCGGGTGGATTACCATGCACGAAAAAATACCGGAACCATTCACTTAAGCGGGGAAGCCTTGATAAGTATACCAGAAGACAATAAAGTGAATTGGACAGTAAGGACAGGCGAATTGTTGATCGAAGATATAGGGACAGTTTTCCACGTCAGTGCACATCCTAATAGTCCTGTGGTTGAAGTCACCGTGCAGGAAGGAATAGTCCGTTTTTATTCCGAAAACAAGGAAGGGATTATTCTTCAAGTCGGGGAAAAAGGAAGCTATGACCGATCTACAGGTACATTCTCCAAAGCTATTGCAAATCCAAATGTGGCTGCATTTAAAACTAGGATGCTGACATTCCAAGAAGAGGAATTGGGGCAGGTTGTTGCATCTTTGGAATCAGTCTATGGCAGAAGAATTATTTTGGAGGGGAATATTGCTAACTGTCGGCTAACCGTTTCATTTGAATATGAGGATTTGGAAACCGTCCTTTCCGTCATCTCTGAAACCTTGGGTTTGGAAGTAATCGATGAGGGAAATTTAATCCAGATCAATGGTGATGGATGTTTTTGATTTTTTGAAAAATATTTTAACCAAATGGCTTTGGATGCCCTTGGCTTTGATTTTAGTTGTTTCGATTATGGTTCCTGTCATTGCCCAAGACCTACTTATTTTGGAAAAGAAAATCAATATCACAGCCAACAATGAAAGACTGGATCAGTTTCTAAAGCGATTATCCCAAGAAGCCGGATGTATATTTTCTTACAGTCCATCCGCAATAGATGTTACCAAGAACGTTTCTGGTGTTTTTTCCAATCAGCCTTTGAGGGAGGTTTTGGAAAACGTGTTTACCGGTGAAGTGGAAATCAAACAAAAAGGTGTCTATGTTATCTTAAGCCCCAAACCCTCCCCAAACAATGAAGTAGTAGTGAGCGGATATGTAGTAGATGAAAACACCGGAAAAGGGATTCGAAATGTGACGGTTTATGACCCAATCACCTTAAAATCTTCCAATACTGATGAATTCGGTTTTTTTGAACTGACAGTTAAAAATCCATCTTTGGACGAAATCAAATTGGTGATCAATAAAAAAGACTATTCAGACACCTTGGTAGTAAAGAATAAAAAAAATCCATTTCAAAAAATCCTTCTAAAAACCAGTGAAGTGGATTTTGGGGAAGTCGGGAAGGCAGTTGCCAAACCCATGAAGGATTTCTGGTTTTGGACCAAAAATTCCGTTGGGTTCACCAATTTGGAAAATGTCAGTGATACCATTCATCGCAATTTTCAGATGTCCCTCCTCCCTTTTGTTGGCACTAACAGAAAACTCTCCGGGAATGTGGTCAATGATTATTCTCTTAATATTTTGGGCGGTTTTTCAGGTGGTACCAACAAATTGGAATTGGGCGGTTGGTTCAACCTAAACAAGGGAAATGTCCAATTTGTACAAATGGCCGGCCTTTTCAATCAGGTTGGTGGGTCCGTAAAAGGGGTTCAAGTGGCGGGATTAGCAAATGGTTCTTTGGGAAATGTTGAAGCCGTCCAAATGGCCGGCCTGATCAATTTCACTACAGGAAATGTAAATGGTGTCCAAATGGCAGGCTTGTTGAACATCGCAACCAAAGAAGTCGAAGGCGTTCAAATGGCAGGACTTGCAAATTATTCCCACAGAAATCTGGAAGGAACCCAAATCTCCGGTTTGCTGAATGTGGGCAGAAATATCAGGGGCACCCAAATCGGGCTGATCAATTATGCGGACAGCATCAAAGGGGTACCGATAGGATTGATAAGCTTTGTCCGAAAAGGCTACCATCAAGTGGAAGTTGGGGCTGATGAGGTATTGCCCATCAATATTTCCCTAAAGACGGGGACACGGTCATTCTACAATATGATTTTTGCAGGAGTCAGGCCTGAGATGGCCGATTCCACCACTTGGGCTTTTGGATATGGAGTTGGTACGTCACCAAGATTGGGGAAAAAGTTATTCCTGAACCTTGAAGTCAGTTCTTCCCAATTGATTAAGGGAAATGTGGAAGCGCTCAATCTGGTCAACAAGGCTTACGTCGGATTAGAGTACCAAATCGTAAAAGGTTTTGGCATATATCTCGGACCAAGTCTCAATTGGAGGGTTTATGACAGTTCATTTACCCGACATCCGGATTTGTTTACCTATTCCAACCCTCCTATCCGAAATGAAAACTCCTTACCCACCAACAACATTTCCTCACAGTTATGGATTGGGGGAAGGGCGGGTTTGAGGTTTTTTTGAGGGGTGAAAGTATTTGATTTTTGAATCTTACTAAGTAAGGCAGTCTTTCCTCAACATACCATGTTTACAGATTAAATTGACTCCAATTAAATCTGAAAGCTAACCTCTTTCTTATATTTGAATACCGCAAACATTTTCAGAATTTTATTGTAATAGGAATTTATTGTATTTTAACTGGCGTTATTAAGGTTATCACATTCTGTCTCTTGAAAGAAATAAAGTTATGAAAACCATACAATTGAAAGTAAGCGATTCCGACATCAAAAAATATGATTTGGGAAATGAGGAAATCAAGTTTAGCGACTTGGTAAAAAAGATAAGCAGTGAATACGCTCGACAATCACTCTTGGAATGTAATGAAATAGCTGAACAAATTGGACTCTCCAAAATGACTTTGGAGGAAATCGATGCTGAAATAAAAGCTGTCAGGGATGCAAAAGCTCATTCTTGACACCAATGTCATCGTTTCTGCCCTGATTTCAAATTCAATTCCAACCAAAATCCTCTATGAATTGGTCTTACACAAAAAGTAGAAACATGTCTTTCAGACGAAATATTTGCTGAATACATAGAAGTTTTGGACAGAGAAAAATTTGCCACTTACACCAATTTTAAAGCCAAAGCAGAAATAGTATTGAACAAATTACGTGAGATATCAACTTACTATAAGACGGATAGAAAGATTGAAATACTTACGGATCTCAATGATAATAAATTTTTGGAATTGGCTGCTGTGAGTTCAGCAGATTATCTAGTCACCGGAAATACGCTAGATTTTTCTTTAACTGAATTTGAGTATACAAGAATATTAACACCTAGGGAATACTGGGATATCAATCCGATTTAGAGATTAGAACTTTAACCCAGTTAAGTGATTAGTCTCAAAGTTTGAGATTTTTTCAACTCCGAAGGAATGATCCAAAAAATAAACATGTGTTTCAACCCATGGATATGGAACGCCCCCAGCTTCGGAAAAATGCCATCGGCACGACCTATCTTGAGCACCTGACTTCAATATCGTTCGTCCCTATGGGACTTTAGGGATGGTGATCCTTTTTAGAACCACTGGTTGAAACCAATGGCTATTACATCGTTCATGCCTAAAGGCATTTATTGAGTAATTCAAAAAAAGTGGATAATTCAAAAAATTTCCCGTCCCACATAGGGGTAAAATAACTTTCGCTTGTCATGGATTTGAAACCAAACCAAAACCATGAATACAATAAGCAAAATCTTCGCAGTTGCCGCTTGTTTAAGTCTCTTTTCGATAGAGACAAGTGCATCCCAACCGGTTCTTGAAAAAGACAGCTTGGCAAAAGAACCAATCCGAGTTTCTTTCCTCAAACAACGAAATCCAAATTTTCATCCTTTCAAATTGAATGATGCCGATACCACATCGATTGCCATCCAATTTTCCTTTGTACCCTTCGTAGGTACCAATGGTATTTACTCAGGCAATACGATCAATGATGTTTCCTTTAATCTCTTGGGAGGATACTCAGCAGGTACTAGGGCTTTTGAAATGGCAGGTCTGTTCAATATCAACCGGGGTGACATGACCGGGGTACAATTGGCAGGACTGTTCAACCAAGTCGGTGGTAGAGTCGATGGGGTACAGCTTGCAGGACTGTTCAACTCCAATCTCCAAGATGTAAAAGGAGTCCAATTGGCAGGATTGACCAACATCACCATGGGAACTGTGGATGGGGTTCAATTGGCAGGTCTGATGAATTTTTCTCCCAAAAAAGTGAAAGGTGTCCAACTTTCAGGTTTGCTGAACTTCACAGCGGAAGAACTCGATGGTACCCAATTGTCAGGGTTGGCCAACTTTGCAGCAAAAAATGTAAAAGGCACCCAAATCTCCCCTTTCAACTATGCTACAAAAGTCCATGGATTCCAGCTAGGGCTGATCAACTTTGCGGATAGCATGAGCGGAGTTCCCGTGGGACTGATCAGTTTTGTACGCACCGGCTACCACACCGTTGAACTTAGCTTCAATGAAGTCCTTCCCTTAAACTTGGCCCTCCGAACAGGCAAACGGGAATTTTACAATATCCTCTTTGCAGGAATGAGACCAGAAATAAGTAGTGAGGTTACTTGGGCATTTGGATATGGAGTAGGAACCTCTCCCCGATTAGGGAAAAACCTTTTCATCAATATCGAGGCAAGCTCTGAGCAGCTGAACAACGGTAAGGTGGAAGCAATCAACCTGGTCAACAGGTTATTTGTAGGGGCTGATTTTCAGGTAGCCAAGAAAATGTCCCTTTTTGCAGGACCTACCTTGAATTTCAGGGTTTATGAGACCTCATTTACAGGGCATCCTGATCTGTTTACTTTTTATCAACCCCAAATCCAACGTGAAAAATCCCATCCTGAGGATATCGCCAGTCAGCTTTGGTGGGGATTCAGGGCAGGATTCCGGTTTTTCTAATCAACACGTCATCTCCCAAAACAATATCAAATACCCTCCCTTTTATAAACCAAAACCAACATTATGAAACCACAAGTTAAACTTTTGGCCTT
>NZ_JBGSXS010000018.1:0-11266 GCF_041751335.1 Aquiflexum sp. | reverse complement strand
AACCAAGGGGCAGTAAGGTTGTGGCAGAAATTGGGGTTTAAAATCATCGGGGAAATTCCGGAAGCCTTTAATCACATGCAATTAGGAATGACGAATGCTTATATCATGTATCGAAAGTTATCATGAAACAGGTTTGTTAAGTCCAAATCTTATATCAAAATTTAAACTTTTGGTATAGAATGATATTAGTTGATACTTATGGATATTTATTTCTTGATATTTTTTAGCGAGGTTAATTTTTCAGATTTCTTGGTAGAATAATAGAATGAATTCTAAAAATCGGTCCTAATATTTAGAACGTAATCGAAAAATCAGGCGTATTTTTTAGATTACAATCTAAAAATTCGGTATGCCTTTGAATTCAAATGGAAATATCAGAAAGTCAGATTTCCTGCGTCTTTTCTCCAATCCTATCCGGAACATCAGACGGCGGTGGTAAACAGAAAGGAATTTGAGGGATTCGTTGGCTTGTAAAAAAAAATCATCTCTTCAACTGCACTATTCCAATCACTGGATTGGCTTCTTCTTGGGCACCTTCCATAGTTTTAATTAAAGATATTCTTAGTGGATTCCACAACAAGAAGGAATAAAGAGGCCTATTCAAGTCATTCATCGCTTTTATAAGATTCATTTGCGGTTATTTTCATTCATAAAAATGTTCTCAATCACATTTTTTCCTTTGAATAAATGTAGTTTGACACACTTTTTCCTTTGAAAAAGTGTAAACCGGATCTCAAAAGCTGGAATTCCTCTTAAAGCTCATGAGGATTTTAGTGCTTTCAAACTATTTCTTTTGGACAGAAAGTTATCAGAACTTCATTATCGGACTACAGAAAAGAGGATTGGCTTGTCAATGTTCCCTTGTATGGAATCCATACTATCTGATAATTTTGGATCAAAAAAGGGCTCACGGCTTATCCCGATTTGCACAGATTTTTTCTGTGGTCATCTGTGGTATCTGGGAGAAACCAAAAGACTTTTTCACATTGATGTGAACAGAAAACTTGGATCTCTTGGAATCCTCCTGACTACACTTTTTTTAACTGCTTCATTGAAATGAACTTTATCCAGATTTTCCATATTTGCTATGGCCCAGTTTTTAAAAAATCCAATCTAACGCGAATAAATCCTAGTTCATCCTCAAAATTATGATAGAGATAGATTTGATTGTCTACTATAAAAATCCTGTAAGGTTTTATCCGGAATTCCGGAATCAGAAATTCCTCTACAATATTCAAATCCTTGTCCATGACAAAAAGGTAATTGTCATATTCAGGGTTTTCCATTTCGACATTTATTGAAGACAGCTTATAACCCCATCTAAAGATTTTCTGGTTTTCCTCATCCCATATTGGGATAAGGAATGACATTCTTTTTTCAAGATCCCTCTTGAAATCTTCGGATTCCTTTTCACTATGCACTTCCTTGATTTTGTCTACTTTTGGGACATCTTCGTAGAAGTTTGATATTGAATTGATAAGCTGAATTGAATCAGAATTTGTCCTATAAACAGCCATTTGTGGATAAGATCGATTGTGTAAAATAAAATCATCTGAAAAATCCACTATAGAAAAACCTGTTACATAAGTAAAACTTGATTTCCCCAAGTAGGTAATTACAGTACTGCTAATCAAATTCTCAGAACCGGGAATTTCTTTCAATTCATAAACATCTTCTTTAAAGTCATAAATCAACAAATTGAATTCAGGTTTTCCAAAAGTTGTAATGACGTTGTAAATTTTATTCTGATGTATTTTAAAACCTGTATGTCCAAATCTTTTTGCCAATTCTTCCTGAACATAAAACAAATGGTCAAATCCTATTTTTTCTTTTAGATTACCCTCTAAGTCAACCTTGTAAAATCTATTATCCCCTTGAAGAACAAATGTGGAATCATCCCAAACCTTAAATCCTATAAACCAATCCCCAATCCCATTCGGCCCTTCCCTTTCTAAAAGCACTTCCTTCTCTAATCTTGCCGTTTCCAGATCAATAATCTGCAGTTTCAATTGCTCAACGTCGATATTGAATAACTTTTTCTGATCTATTGACAATCCAGAATAAGTGAGATTTTCCTTAAGATAAATGATGTCGGACCCTGAATCTATCATAAGGGTATCAATCTTATACTTTTCAATCCCAGCATCTTTTAGTTCATTGGATTGAGAACATCTGAAAAAAAGAAAAACATAAATTGAAATAACCAGAATTCTCATAAGGGCTAACTTGAGAACAGAAATCTACTGAAAATATAATGCAAAACAAGAGGACTACTTTTAATGGTCACAAGTGCAAGGTGAATTGCTTAGAATAATAACAACTTCCATGCTTAGCATTTGAACAAAACTTATCATAAGAATTTCATACCTTACACCACAGGATAATCATTCCCTGATATTTTTTGATATTCAAAAATTCCAAAAATGATAAATCAGAGTTAGGTGGATATTAACAAAGATATTGATGGATACTAATTGATACTTGTGGATACTTGTCCTCCCTGAGGCTGGTTAGATAACTCATTTCTGACAACACCTAAGAATCTTGAACCAATCTGCCTAAAGACGGCAGGCAGGTATCAATGAATATCCAATATCCACCAATATCAATACCAATAATATGTATCTTAGAGAATCATGAAATTCAATAAAAATATCGCCCTCTTCATCCCCTGCTACGTCGACCAATTCTACCCCAATGTAGCCATTGCCACTTTGGAATTGTTGGAAAAACTGGGTTGCCAGGTGACCTATCCCATGGGACAGACCTGTTGCGGTCAGCCCATGGCCAATGCGGGTTATGAACGGGACACCGTTGGTACCACCAAACACTTTTTAAAAACCTTCAAAGACTATGACTATATCGTAGCCCCCTCCGGTTCTTGCGTGCTGCATGTCAAAGAACATTCCCCAACTGTTCCCGGTTTAGAATCTGAACAGCATGCCACACAACACAAAATCTACGAGTTGACGGAATTCATCGCCGATATTTTAAAGGTAGATTCTATTCAGGGAAGCTATCCACACAAAGTAGGCTACCATGCTTCCTGCCATGGACAGCGGGGACTGCGGTTGGCTTCCGCAAGTGAACTGCATGAAACGCCTTTCAATAAAGCCCGGCAACTCCTGAAGCATCTTGAAGGCTTGGAATGGGTGGAATTGACCCGAAAAGATGAATGCTGCGGATTTGGGGGGACTTTCGCCGTCACTGAGGAAGCACTATCCGTACAGATGGGAAAAGACCGTTTGGAAGACCACCTTGTCCACGGTGTGGAAGTTCTGACGGGTGGGGACATGTCCTGTATCATGCATTTGGAAGGAATAGCACGCAGGAACAAACAACCACTACAATTCAAACACATCGCCGAAATCCTAAACGAAGCCATCTCATGAGCCACCCCGCCAAAGCATCAGAATTTTTGGAAGACAGTGCCAAATCCAAATGGCATGACGAGACGCTGTGGTTTGTCAGGGACAAGCGTGACACCATCAGCAAGGCTATTCCGGAATGGGAGCAGTTAAGGGAGCTTGCTTCCGGGATCAAAGACAATGTACTGGCCAATTTGGACAATTATCTTATTGAATTTGAAAAAAATGCCAAAGCCAACAACATCCATGTGCATTGGGCCAAAGATGCGGAAGAACATAATCAAATTGTCCTAAGCATCCTCCAACAACACAGATGCAAGGCCATCGTCAAAAGCAAATCCATCCTGACAGAAGAATGTCATCTCAATCCTTATCTGGAAGAAAACGGCGTAGAGGTAGTAGATACAGATTTGGGTGAGCGTATCGTGCAGTTCCTAAATCAACCGCCAAGCCATATAGTACTTCCAGCCATTCACCTGAAAAAAAGGGATATTTCGGAGATATTCCATGAAAAACTGCAAACTGAAAAAGGCAACGAAGACCCAACTTACCTGACCCATGCTGCAAGGGTGCACCTGCGGGAAAAATTCCTTGGGGCGAAAGTTGCTATTACAGGTGTTAATTTTGGAGTTGCCGAGACAGGTGAATTTGTGGTCTGCACCAATGAAGGAAATGCCGATATGGGGGTACACCTGGCCGATGTACATATTGCCTGTATGGGCATAGAAAAAATCATTCCCAGGCGAAAAGACCTTGGGGTATTCCTCCGCCTATTGGCCCGCTCTGCTACAGGGCAGCCCATTACCAATTACAATTCCCATTTCCGTTCGCCTTCGCCCGATAAAGAAATCCATATTGTCCTGTTGGACAATGGCCGAACCGAACAGTTGGGACGAGAAAAATTCAAAAATTCCCTGAAATGCATCCGATGTGGTGCATGTATGAATACCTGTCCCATCTACCGCAGAAGTGGGGGATACAGTTATGGTTCAGTGGTACCCGGCCCAATAGGTTCAATCCTATCTCCAGGTCTGGATTTGAAAAAACACAGCTCATTGCCTTTTGCATCGACCCTTTGTGGGTCCTGTTCGGATGTCTGTCCGGTTAAGATCAACATTCACGAGCAACTCTATGAATGGAGGCAGGAAATCACCAAGGACCAGGGCACCAATGCCAAAAGCATTTCCATGAAAATCGCCAATGGTATTTTTGCTGTTCCCTTTGCTTATAAAGTCAGCGGGGCCATGATGCGTGGAGCCTTAAAAATCCTTCCTGACAGCATCACCTATTCGGGTTTGAATACTTGGGGCAAGCAGCGAGATCTGCCCGAAACTCCAAAAGAAACTTTTAAAGAATGGTACAAAAAGAACAGGTCGTGAGTAGCAGAGACAATATTTTAGCTAAAATAAAAGCCATCCCAATGGAGCAAAAGCCCTTGCCTGAAATTCCTGATTTTGAATTAAAGCTAGAATTAATAGAGCTTTTTATTCAATCCATTAAAGGAAATAAAGGAGAGGTGATCGATCAAAAACAATTAAGGGAGTTTTTGGAAATCAACCGATTTACCAAAATCATTGACCTTTCTAAAAACTTTCCAGATTTGGGTACCCTGGAATTAGTAAAAGATCCCCATGATTTGGCAGATTTGGAAGTGGCCATTATCAAAGGGCAGTTTGGGGTAGCAGAAAACGGAGGGATTTGGCTGACAGATGATAATATGGGTTTAAGGGCATTGCCTTTTATTACCGAGCATTTGGTAATTGTTTTGGAAGAAAAATCTCTAGTCTCCAACATGCATACCGCCTACCAAAAAATCGGAAACCAACATTCCGGTTTCGGGCTCTTTCTTGCCGGCCCTTCCAAAACCGCAGATATCGAGCAATCACTGGTGATTGGGGCGCATGGGGCGAAGAGTTTGAGGGTGGTTTTTATTTAGAAATAAGAACCAAGATTCAAGAAACAAGACCCATTGGTTCAAATCTTTGACTTGGACAAAATTAGAGGCAGTCTTCAGACTGCAACGTGTTCAACTACACCATTGTACCGGGGAACAACCTGTCGGGAGAATTGACGTAAAGAAGAAATGTGGGCTTATTTATTTTGTGCCTTTGTTCTATATTTTATTCCGGCCTTTAAATTCAGAAAAGATGAAAAAACTTTCTTATCTAATTATGATGGTTTTATTTGCAGGATTTTCATGCCTGGAAAAAGCCGAGGAACCTACGTTTGAAGCCTGCGGTGTACAAAATCCCGTAAAAGAATTGACATGGTTGGCTGAAATAACATCGTCTTCTGAACCATCTGGACTTGGCAGTTATTTTTACATTACTCAAGCCGAATATACCGGAGAAACTATTTTTATAATGAGAAACTGTTGTCCCCATTGCAATACTGTCATCACAGCATATAATTGTGAAGGTACTCTTTTGGGTGTAGTAGGTCAGGAATCTGAAATTGATGCCAGTTTGATACTCAATGAAAGAACCATCTGGAAGCCAGATAATTCTTCTTGCTTCAATTGACTTCATAGGTTCAATTCGCAGCGGCTAAAAGACCAAATCATGAGAGAGGTAACCCTAAAAATCCCGGAAGAAAAATTCACGCTCTGTTTAGAGCTATTTGAACAACTTGGACTTGAAGCCGAATTTGAATATAAAATACCCGAGGAGCATAAAGAAATCGTAAGGGAAAGAATTAGGAAAAGGGAATAGGCGGGTTTTTTATCTTTAATGGAAAAATCCTCAGCTACGCTTCTGCTTACTTAAAAGTTTAATGCGAATTTCCAATTATAAATATTAAGTTTTTTTGAATGTGATATTTCCAATTTTAAAATCAATTCAATTTTTACTATATTGAAGAAAACCAATTATTTATGAAAACGAACCGACACATTAAGATTATTTTTGCCGCTAAGTATTTTCTTTTGGCATTTCTATTCATTCCATTTCTTTCCTATTCCCAAAAGCAACAGGATATTCCCAGGCCACGTGGACCTATTGACCTATCGGAAACCAGTAATGTTGTTATTTATCTAGTGATTCCGGCAATCATCATCATTGTATTTTTGATTTTTAGAAAAAGAATCGGAAGGAATAAAGAAGAGAAATCAGAAGGTGTGAAGAAACGCATTGACGAGAAAAATAGAGAGGCTTAAAGCTTAACCTTTGGAGTCTCAACCTTTGGATTTTTTTTCAAACCTCGAAGTTTTATGGTATGTAGAGAGGTTTTTAATCTGTTAAAAGGGTAAAAGACCTTCGGGGTTTTAAAAACCCCAATGGTCAGCACCTACCACCTCACCCCAACTCCCTTTCTATCTGCTCCAATGATTTTCCTTTGGTCTCCGGAAGGACAAGATATAAAACCACAAATCCAACAGCACAGATTATCCCATACAACCAAAAGTTATTGGCCCAACCCAAATTCTCCTTTATTGTAGGGAAAGAATAAGTGAGGGTAAAATTACCAACCCAATGCGCCAAAGCAGCTATAGACATGGCTGCACCCCTAATCCTTGTCGGAAAAATCTCGGACAAAACCACCCACAACAAAGGTGCAAGGGTAAAGGAGTAAAACATCACATTGGCCAATACCAAAAATACCACCACCCATCCACCCTGATCAACATAAAAAGAATATCCGATGAGCAGGTATAAAAATGTCATGGCTGAAGTGCCAATCAGTAGCAGTTTTTTTCTTCCAAATTTGTCAACGGTGAAAATGGTAATAAATACAGACAGCACCATCACTGAACCGATGACCACTATGTTGAGCATCATCTGCTTCAAGGTATAACCTGCTGCCTGAAATATGTCAGCTGCATAATAAATGATCACATTCACTCCGCTCCATTGTTGGAGAAAAGATAAAAATATGCCAATGGCCAAAAACTTGACCACACGTTTGTTGAGCAATTCTTTGAAGTTGACCTTGGCCAGGTCTTCTTTTCGTATTGTTGTTTTTATCTCAGCGACGGCAAGATTCTCATAAAATTCTCCTCCAATTCTTTGAAGAATCTTCCTTGCTTTTGACTCCTCATTGTTTTTGACCAACCATCGGGCACTTTCCGGTACAAAAAACATCAGGGTAAAAAACAGCATCGCAGGAATCACTTCGACTCCAAACATCCACCGCCAGCCATAATTCCCATTCCAACTAGCCGCAATCTGCTCAAAAGAAGCCTCATCAGGCATCATCGTATCCAATAAGGAAATCTGCCAGTTGACCAATTGGGCCAGCAGCACACCTATCATAATCAACAATTGATTGATGGTGACAAACATGCCCCGTTTCTCGGGAGGGGCGATTTCCGCAATATACAGTGGGGAAAGATTGAGTGCTATTCCCATGGCTACTCCTCCGGCTATCCTATAGAAATTAAACCCCCAAAAGGTATCGGATAAAGCTGTTCCAATGGCAGAAAGGGAAAAAAGGAATCCGGAAAATATCAATAACCTTTTCCGTCCCAATCGGTCACTTAAAATGATGCATAGGATAGCACCCAACATACATCCCACCAAAGCGGAACTTGTTCCCCAGCCTTGGTCTGTTGGTGAAGTGATATTAAAAAAAGGTTCATAAAACGGTTTGGCCCCACCGATCACTACCCAATCGTACCCAAATAGAAATCCGCCCAAAGCGGCTGTCAAACTGACCAACCAAATGAATTTTTGGTTATACTCAATCTTTTGTTCCATCAATTATTTGAAATAGGGTGTTTTCATGACATTCTAAAAAATTATTTGAAACAAAATAGAGAAATTTATACACTCTTCAAAAAATCCCTAGGTTTTAAAAACTCAATCCTTTTGCCGGATATAGCCTTCCAAAGCTGTGACATATCCTTCAAAAGCTTCCTTGCCCCTAGTGGTGATTTTGCAGGTAGTCAAGGGAAAATTGTCACGAAATGTTTTTTCAACATCAATATAACCGGCCTCCTTCAGTTTGGAAATCTGAACACTTAGATTCCCAGATGTTGAGCCGGTTTTCTCTTTGAGATAGTTAAACTCCGCTTCTTCCACAGCCATCAATAATGAAACTACCGCAAGTCTCAATTGACTGTGGAGAAGAGGATCCAGATTTTTGAACATCTTAATTATTGGGTTTCATCAAATGGGCGGGTGCAATGTAGCTCACAATGATGGCCAACATCAGCAAAAGTAATTGAAATTGAAATATTAGAAAAAATGCAAACACTCCCAATGCAATACTTAGGATTCCTCCCCAATTCAAATATTTATTCTGAAGAGCGGAACCTGTTGAAAAGCAGGCAACACCATACAGCATCATAAATACTGGGTAGACAAACTCCCAGCCAATATGAAATGCACCAATGACCATTCCAATGACAGCCATAAACATCCCACCCCAAATCCCCTGCATGACCCTGCCGGGAAAAGTAACCACTTGTGAAGAATTCACTTTTCTCCTGATGTAAATAAAATGAATTACACTTATGAGTGGCATAATCAACCAAACAACATACGGATGCTCATAGCCAATTACAAATGCCAAAAGATAATGCGTGGCCGCACAGGCCAATGTGGCATAGCCCCACAAAAAATAAAGAAATCTATCTGAATACACCTGGTATTTGGTGCTTTCTATCATTGAGCGGATCAACTGAAGGCTTTCAGCTTCATCCCAGTTTTTAGTCTTTTCCATTTTTCGTCCTTTTATTTTTTGTCCAACAACATACTAAAGCTCGGGTACCAAACACTCCCGTTGGGGGAAAAATCGCCTTTCTCGCTCCATTGTCCTTTTTCATTCAAGGTAATAAAATACCTCACTTTCCCTTGGGGAAGATCAAAACCCCATTCCCATTGGTCATCATTGTGAACCTTGATATAGGCTTGTGTTTTTTCACCGGTGCTGAGCCAACTTTGCATCTCATAATCCTGTTTGCTTTCATCGAAAGTGATCACTGCAAACGCATTAAACTCTAACTTCCCCTCATTGTACCCTTTCCCCTCAATACTCAAAAGTTTTCCACTCAACCTCAATTCAACACTTTCATGTTGATCAAGGACGATAGTTTGTCCAGGCCCGGTATTGACATTGGCTGCCCCTTGCCATTGGCCTTTAATGAAAGATATTTTTTCCAAGGCCTGTTCAGATGTCATTTGTGCCGATACTGAAAATGACCCGAAGACCAAACCTGCAAATAAAAGTAGTTTTCTCATAGCAATATTTTTTTTATGTCAACAAATGTAAAGTAGTTTATATTATAAACCAAAATATTTCAAATATTCTCTCTTTTAATAGAAATCAAAAATTAACTTTATCAAAACTTAAATACCCAAAATGGATATCCCCTACTTTGCCATTGAGCCAATATTCTATTACAGGCAGGACGGGAAACCGAAGTACCGGACATTTCTATCTCATGACAATAATTATATTGAATTTCCATTTTACTGGCATCATTGCGAACATACATTATACCCAAACAACTAAATCTTAACCCATCCATTGCTATGAAAAATTTCCCTAAATATTTTTTCCTTTTCTGGATCTTCGGATTTTCGTTATTCGCTTATTGGCAGATCAATGATCCTGATCCTGAGATTTGGGTAACCATTTATGCTGTTGCTATATTGTTTTCGGCAATGGCAGCTAGAGGCAAACATCCTTTGATCCCATTGAGTATTGCGATTGTTACTTGTGTCATTGGAGCCGTTTATTTTTTCCCGGATTCTGTTCGAGAATGGATTGGATTTGAAATTCAAAATAAAGACTTGAGCATGAAAACCCAAGAATCAGAAGAGGCGAGAGAAACATTTGGGCTTTTGATTATTGCCTCAGTTTTATCTTATTCGGCATTCATAGGCTGGAAAAAAAGAAACCAATAATGAAAAATACATTTAACCGTACCTAATTATGAAAAGATTGACCATCCTTACCTTAATTCTACTTACCATAAACATAATACCTGTAAAGGCTCAAGAATCCAAGTATTATGAAATGAGGACCTATACCGCTAATGTGGGAAAAAGGCCTGACTTGATCAAAAGATTTGAAGACCATACACTGAGGTTATTCGAGAAAAATGGTATTGAGAATTTTGCCTATTTTATCCCAGCGGATGAATCAAGCAATACTTTAACATTTATTTTGGCATATCCAGACCAGGAATCTAGAGATATACTTTGGAATAAATTTGCAAATGATCCTGATTGGCAGAAAGCTTATAAAGCTTCAGAGGCAAATGGCCCACTAGTGGCAAAAGTTGACCAGGTATTTATGACCATTGCCCCAGAATTGACTCCTGAAATAATCAGGGATACAAATGTAGGCAAACGGGTGTTTGAGTTGAGAATTTATTATATGTTTCCCGGTAAAGTAGATGCCATCCATGCGAGGTTTAGGGATTATACACGTGAGTTGTTTCAGAAACATGGAATGACCAATGTAGTTTATTGGTATTCTGTAGAAAAAAATGGTGAACAACAGAAACTCGTTTATCTACTGGCACACAAAGATGAAAAAGCAGGCAAAGCCTCCTTTGAAAAATTCGGCAAAGACCCTGCTTGGATTACGGTGAGAGATGCTTCTGAAAGGAATGGCAAGATTGTCCAAAAAGTTGAATCTGTTTATCTAAATCTTTTGCCTTTTTCTCCTTTGAAATAATTTATAATAGTTGTATGCTTTCTTGTAAGTAAGGTCCAAACCCTGGTTGATGTGACCGATGACCGAAGACCGATGTAACAGGCTTTGAAGCATTTACCTTTGTGTTCTATTGATTTGCCTATTTACTGGCAGATTTGTGCATAATCTTATAATTTATAATTCATGCCATGACTTTTAAAGATATCCTCTAATTCTTTAACACATCTGATTGAGTCATGGCATGAGTGCTGAATTTATTTTGACTTAAACTCCGCAGAAAACAGAATAGCCGT
>NZ_JBGSXS010000017.1:0-4779 GCF_041751335.1 Aquiflexum sp. | reverse complement strand
CACAATATGCTTCACAATCTGCTCCGCATGAACAATAGAGTTTTCGAGAAAAAATTCACGGGTATTCAATCCGCCACAACCCACACCTGCCATGTAAACACCTGGGATATTGGACTCCTGATTTGTTTGGTCATAGCAAGGTTGTCGCTTTTCGTCCAAACTCAATTCCACACCCAATTGCTTTAAAAGGGCGAAATTTGGAATATAACCTGTCATGGCTAATACGAAATCATTTTCTACAGTGACCTCTCCTTCAGGCGTGCTGACAACTACTTCGCTTTCTCGGATTTCTTTGACCAAGGAATGCGTAAAGGCTTTAATACTACCTTCCTTGATGCGGTTTTCGATATCAGGCTTGACCCAGTACTTGACATTTTTATCCACACCTTCATCCTTTAATACCATGGTGACATCTGCACCTTTGCGCCAAGTTTCCAATGCCACGTCAACAGCGGAATTTGCGCCACCAACCACAACGATTTTTTGTCCGATATAAGGCCAAGGTTCTTTGTAGTAGTGGGTAACTTTTGGAAGATCTTCACCGGGAACATTCATCAAATTGGGTAGGTCATAGAATCCGGTGGAGACGATAATGTTTTTTGTTTGATAAGTTTCTTTGGATGTCTTGATTTCAAAGAGATCTTCCTTTTTTTCCAGGGTTTTGACTTCTTCATAAAGCCTGACTTTCAACTTCCAAGTCTTTGCAACCCTTCTGTAGTATTCCAAAGCTTCTGTTCTTGTCGGTTTGTGAGCGATGGACATAAAAGGTATTCCTCCCATTTCGAGCTTTTCGGAGGTAGAGAAAAAAGTCATATTCAAAGGGTAATTGAAGAGAGAGTTGGTCAGAACTCCTTTTTCTACAATAACATAATTCAACCTTGATTTTTCACATTCTATCCCACACGCCAATCCAATGGGACCCCCACCGACTATTAATACATCCAAAATGCCCATACTTTTAATTTATTGGAAAACAGTCTCAGCCAATTTTATGTTCATTCACATCTTCCATTTGAAAAGTTACTTCATTTTCAACAGTCCTATTCTCAATTTGAAAATATCGCATTTCCTTTATTTCCACTTCTCCGGAATGTTTCCAAATCAAAACAGTTGTATTGATGGTCCCGTAATAATTCCCAAAATTGATAAATTGGGCTGAAACAGCACGCTCCTGTTCCAAAGTGGCCCCTGTATCAGCTAACTGATCATCGGGCTCAATGGTTTTGGAGAGGACTACCTCACTTAACGCTTTTTTGTCCAATGAACCTGCCTCAATTTTCTTTTTCAGCTTTTCCTTGGCCATCAGCAGCTTATTCCACGGCGTATCCAAAAGGGCATTGCTCAATCCAAACAGGCCATAAGACAATTTATGGATACCTTCCATTTTATTGGAAAAATAGAAAAGTTCATCACCTAATCCTACTAGGAGGTTGAACCCCTCATACAGGTCTTTTTCATTTTGTATTTCGGTAAGGTACTCTTCGGGACCCATATCACCCTGTAAAAAGTTTTTGACAAGATCTCCTCGTGATTTTGCGTCCTTTTTCAAATTGCGCATATCGCGGTAATTGGTCAAGGCTGCAAATCTCCCATTGGGATGGATACCCAACCAAGTCCCTCCTGCACGCAGGTCCCTGCCGGCATAAAACCCTTCATCCCACAAATGCAGGGATGCTGTGGGTCTTTCAAAAAATTCGTCCCTGTTGGCTACAAGGATCAACTTATATTCCGGGTGATTGTTCCAGTTGAAGGCTAATAAACACATGGGCGCAAATTAATAAAAGATTCGGAATACAATGGACCTTCATGGAGTATTACCTATATTTAATAGATTTCAAAAAACTTATTCCTCAATTACCCGGATGCCAATCAGAAGGTGGATCAACAGACAAAAATGGCATTGGGAAATTGGCCTGTTGTAAAAAATCCCTACAATCATCTGGAACAGTGGTCTGAGGACTCTGGCGAAACTCCAATTGATCCCTTTTGATATAAATTCTCAAAAACCTTTCATCGGAAACAAAAAACTGTCCCAAGACAAGTTCTTCATTATTGTCCAAGCTGATCATATTTCCCCTGATATTTGCGGGAGGTGGATCAAAAACAGATCCTGTCAAACTTAATTGCTGATCAATCAATTTCAAAAAATGATGGGTTTCAGCGGAAATAGACAAATGCTGAACATCCAATCTGTAGGTTTCCTTAAAACGAAGGCCATCATCAATTACATAAGCGATTCCCCTTCTCAGGTAGATCCCATTGAATTCGGTATCAGTTAAAGTAATTATATTGGTAGGTTTGGGAATATCTTTGTGAAAACACCTGGAACAACATGGTTTTGGTGCTGGACATTTGGGGCAGGTAGGGTGGTCTGGGGGGAGGTGATACAATTCCGGTTCGGTCACCAACACAAAATCCGACTCCAACAAATTCCAAAAATAATAATTTTCCTGTTCGGGAGGATCCTGAAAATGTGCCATCACCTGAACTCCAATTTCATCATTTAGTCTATCTGTAGTGACGGTACGGGTAGCATGATAAGTTACAGAATCAATTTCAGGCACGGGAGCAACTTTTTCTTTTAATGAAATATACCGCCTCCCGTCCAGAAGTTGAATCTCTAGATTATAACTTCTTCCAACCACGGCCGCAAAATCGGATGAGGTGGAATAATAACCGGAACCTATTTCAACTAGATTTTCTACCCTTCCCAAATCATCTTTAATCAGGACATTCGCTAGATTGACAGGCCTTCCAAGTCCAATGAATTCTGGCCCAAATTTCTCTACTCGGGAAAGTCGGATCTGATGAGCTTTTGGTATGGTTGTTATATACCCTTCTACATTCAAAAATCTTTGGGGATCTTCTGAGGTAAAACTGAATTTATCTATGCATGATGTCACCCAAAGTGCCAAAATCACCCAAATAATAAACTTAATTCGCTCAAAAATAAAATATGTTCTCATTGCCTTTTAAAAACCATTGGGATCAAATTTCCAGAATTCCATTCTTCGAGGTATGGCATAAATCCTCAAAAAATATAAAAACCCTTCACTTTCAAAAGCTGCCACAATCCTCCCACTTGGTGTTCCGGTAAACCGGTTTTTCTTTGACCAGATCAGGGTATTCATGTCTAGTTCCCACATATCCTCATTGTTGTCGTAGAGACCAATATAAACTTTATCTCCAACCACCACACTAAGTCCACCCGTATCTGAGAAGTTTTCTATAAAAGGAGAAGGGTATTCAGAAATCATAGTGGATTGGGCAGTTTCAAGATTATAGCGCAAAAGCGCCTTGTCTTTATTGATGATGTACAATAGATCATTGTGGACAAAATGCACCATACTTTTATCTACGTCGTAGGGAAGGTTTGGCCTCAACTGCCACAATGTTGTGAATGGATCATAGCGGTAAACCTGAGACCCAATCCCAAATGTACCCCCAACAATATAAAACCTACCTTGAGCCATAAACCCCAATCCATCCACTATGGAGATTGGTGGAGTTGGAATAGAATTGAAATTATTTCCATCAAAATGCCAAAAAGTGTTATTAAGGATTTGTGCCCCCACCTGTGGCATTTGTTCTCCGCCACCAAAAAATCCAGTTCTGGAATTAGCTGCCTTTCTTTGAGTGATCCCGGTGAAAGCGGTTCTTTGCCATGCATTCTGACCAGGAGTATATTCCCAAATATGATTTGTCGTCCGCGCACCGAGGTCTATACCTAGGCCTGCAAAAAATCTATTGCCCTGCTGAAAATAGATATTGTCCACCAACACAAAGTCTTCGGTTACAACACCTAAATTTTCATAAACTCCTGTGGCATAGTTAAAGGGTTCCGTTGCAATCAGTTCAATACCACGTGTAATGATTTTGATTTCTACTGTAGGGTTACCTGTCATGGGAGGTACCCTTACCCTGATTCGAAAACCAAAAGCTACTTCTATAACCTGTGCTTTTTGGCCCCCAAAATATACTTCCGTATCATCCCCGAAGTTTATCCCAAAAATAATGATCTCTTCACCGGGAAACTGAGTCATGGGTGTAAACCTTTCCAAAGCCGGATCAAGGGTAGAAAAAGAAAGAGTATTTCCAAAAGCAACCTGGCCTTCTTTGATGCCAAAGGCTTTAACAAAATACCCTGCCCCTAATTCCAAGCCATCAATCTCCCCAAGAAAACGTCCCGGCCTTGAAGTTTCTCCTAGGTTAAGTATGATGGGCTGATTGAAATTTTCATCTCGGGAAAAATAGAAACCATGGTCTTCAAAAGGTATATTTTCAAAGGCTATCAGTCTCCCTAAGACTATTGCCCGTTCTCCACTGACATTCACAATTTCCTCTGTGAGGATGCTAAATGTAGGATCTTCTGCCTCTTCACATCCCCCAATGGTGAGAATGGTGATCAGGACAAAAATATATCTGAATAAATTCTTCAACATAATCGTGGAGTTATAACATTGGTCATCGGGGATTCCAATCAGCAGGAGGATTGGTAGTCATTCCTGAGCCTCTGAATGCGAGGCAAGTTGTCGGAATCAAGGTTTTCGGGCTGAGAACATATTCCAGATTACTTTCATCAATGTAAATCCTGATGGGTCTTTCATCAGCAACAAAGAAATATCCAAGCACCTGATCCTCTTGATCTTCTACATTGAGCATATTCCCTCTAATATTGGCAGGAGGCAAGTCAAAAACACTACCGTTAAGCCGTAAATGTTGGTCAATTAATCTCAAATGCCTGTAAGCATCCTGCGAAATCGACATGTGCTGCATATC
>NZ_JBGSXS010000016.1:0-2820 GCF_041751335.1 Aquiflexum sp. | reverse complement strand
AACCCGATAGAAGGGAAGTTTGGTCAGGCAAAGAATGGATACGGGATGAACCGGATACGGGCGAGACTGAAAGGAACCAGTCAGTCGTGGATCGCCTCCATCATATTGGTGCTCAACCTGGTCAAATTGGCCGGGGAGGCACCCCTATGGCTGAGTTTTTCAGCATGGGAGGAGCTCAGAAACACACTGTTGGACAGTTTTGATGCCATCCTGAAGAAATTGATACCAAAAAACCACCTCAAATTACAATCTGGGCTGGTTTTAGAAAGTCTGGCTGCTTGAGTTTTTCAGCAGACCCTAAGTATAGCTGCCAAGCTTATCCGTCAAATTATTAAATTTCCGAACAAATTGAAAAGGGCACCATTCATTGGTCAAGTTGAGGAATTTTTAAAGGATAGACCAATTATCTATCGGTATTTGGTATTCAAAAACTACAAAATCATCTATTCAGTTGAGGAGAAAAACAAGTTGATTAAAATTGCTGATGTTTTTGATACAAGACAAAACCCCTCAAAAATCAAAAGATCAAAGTAAAAAATCTATCTGGAGAAATGCAATCCTGCTTTAGCTGGGCGATTCCGGAATATCCTTTGCTCTCAGGGCTTAAGCCGAATAAATTATTGACCAATCCACATCTATTAGGATAGAGGATGCCTGTGAAGATTAAAACATCGGCTGTGGAACTCCCTTCAATTCTTGGAATCATGGACAAAACTTTCGAGGTCAAAAAAAGACCTCAAAGATTAGCGTAGAAAAGCCCTGACTGTTTCCACTACCGCAGCAGGCTGTTCGGCATGTAGCCAATGGCCGGCATTTTTGATGAAAATAATATGGCTGTTCGGGAACATCTCTGAAATATCTCCTTTGTCTTTGTCGGTAATGTAATCGGAATTTTCACCTCCCATAAATAGCGTTGGTTTGTCAAAGGTTTTGTCCGATACAATTTCCTCCCCTACATTATCGATTTTCTCTGTAATAATGGGCAAGTTGATTTTCCACATAAATCCACCTGATTCGTTTCTTCCCAGGCTTTTCAGCAAAAACTGACGGATACCTACAGTCTTGATATACTCAGATAAAATGTCATCTGCCTCTTTTCGCGACTTCAGGTTATCAATAGGAATGGCATTCAAACCTTCCAAAATCTCTTGGTGGTGCACAGGATAAAATCTTGGCGCCATATCCGCAACAATCAGTTTATTGACTTTATCAGGGTATTTGAAAGCAAATTTCATCGCTGTCTTTCCTCCCATAGAGTGCCCCATCAGGTTAGCAGATCCGATCCTCTCGTCATCCATCAATTCCTTGATATCTTCTGCCATGACCTCATAATTCCAATCCCCACTATGCGGAGAATCCCCATGGTTTCTTTGATCTATCAGGTAAAGGGTAAAATCCTTTTCCAATTCCTTGGCTATACTGAACAAATTGTCAGCTGAACCGAACAAGCCATGCAAAATGATCAAGGGTACCCCGCTACCGGATTTTTTAAAGTTGAGTTTCATGATTTTTTATTCTGGAATAATTATAAGTTATATAATTCAAACGTAAAGACAATATTGATTGACGGAAGACGGAAGACAGTAGACCGAACACTTGAAATAACACTACCTGATGTTCTATACATGAATCGAACCCAAGAAAATTTCAAAATCCAATTGAATTTACTTCCCAATTTTAGATTATACGATTCCTTTTCCGTCTCCCGTCTTCGGTCTTCCGTCTCATAGCGAAGAGGGCTAAATTCCCACAAGAGTGTAGATTGCCTCACCTCCTGTTCCCCACCCAAACCCCAAAAATAACAGCGATGATCCCAAAATAGTGTCCTGCCAATAATACTTCCCCATCAAGTAACCCCCACATAATGGCTACAACAGGGATTAAGTAAGTTACTGAACTTGCGAAAACAGGTGTTGCTACCTTGACCATGACATTAAACAGAATCAAGGCCAAGGCGGTACCCACTATACCCAAAATCGCAATGTACCCTGCTGCCTGAACAGCTCCTTCCACATGCAGCAATTTGAATGAAAACTGTGTGGAAGTGAAAAGAAAGATCAGTGCCATGGGCAAAACTATCGACAGGGAAATAGCAGTAATGGCCACCGGCTTCAACTCCACAAATCTATATTTGATAATGTTCAGATTCAACCCATAGCAGGCGCATGCCAAAAGAACCAATAAGGCATAAGCATTGATTTCATTGAAATTTCCAAGCCCCCCTTCTTTGACCATCATAAGGATTATAACGCCCACAAATGCAATAATAAGTCCAATGCCATTTCTTCTTGTAATCCTTGAATTGAAAAACAGCGCGCCTATGATCACCACAAAAAGCGGTGTCATGGCGTTGAATACTCCGGTAAGTGAACTGCTGAGTTGGGTTTGTGCTTTGGCAAATAAAAATGCCGGGATAAAGCTCCCTACCAAACCGACGATAATAAGGTTTTTGACCTGCCGTTTATTCAATCCTTTCAACCTCGGCAATGAAAGCGGCAACAAGACCATGCCTGCAAATACAATCCTCAGGGCACCGACTTCCCCAGGTGAATATACCTCCAAACCTCTTTTGATCAGGATAAAGGAACTGCCCCAGACCAAGGCCAAAATGATAAGAAATCCCCATGCTTTCAGGGCACTCTCTGATTGTATGTCTCTATCCATTTAGGCCTTGGGTGATTTGTTTGGCATGCTTTCAATACTTTAATTAAATGTTCAGAAATGGTAATGACATAAAGATCACCTTTTTTTGGCCTCGGCAAGCTCGGCCACCGGAGTCGTCTTGATGGGAGGTGGGGGGGGGGGGGGGGGGGGGGGGGG
>NZ_JBGSXS010000015.1:0-14976 GCF_041751335.1 Aquiflexum sp. | reverse complement strand
ATCCTTTAGCGTATTTTCAACAAATGTGGATGATTGGCCAAATAATCCATTTTCTATCAGATGCTTTTTGATGTCTGAAAAATCAAATTCCCAGATGGCAACGGGAGTTACATCAAATATTGTTTTGTATTTAGAATCATTAATTTCCATTGTCGATGAATAGCTGTCCTGGTGACCGATTATTTTAATGAAAAAAAATGAACCGGATTTAAAATTCGAGTTGTTGGACCATAAAAACAAGTAAATCAATCAAAATCGAAGAATAAACTCAAGAAATAAAATTCATGACATCATTCAATAAAAATGAACTTTTAAAGACCATTTGGCTTTATGAAAAATATAATGGTTTTCTGATTTTCAGAGAAGTCCAATTTTGTGTCAAGGAAATACTTTTTGATGGATTTTTCTATAAAATCATCAAAAGAAAAGGGTCAATCAGTTAAGATTGAATTTGAAGAAATGAGGGAATTAAATTTCAATTTTTTTTTTTAGTTTTTTTGATTGACTACCGGATTTGCATACATGGCAAGAAAATTACTGACTGCTACACTATCATTTAAGTCTACACCTTTTTGAAATCTTGCTTCGAAATGAGCTTTCTCATCTGAGGTATATTTATCGGAGAATTCTTTACCATCATGCAACAGGTCATAGGCAATGTACTTGGTCGGCCAAAGTTTATAGCCTGTGATGATCTGTTGATCTATCAGTTCTGCAAAAGCTTGTAATTGTTTTGCCGGACCGGAAACTGATTTTTGAATATCTTCGATTTGATCAGTCAATAAGTCTCCAACATGAATATGAATTCTGTTTTTCTGTCCAAGGATCCCGCTAAGGAGGGTATGAAAATCTTCATTTTCACCTTTGATATAAGCTTCGGATCTTGCCTTGGCCAAAAGTTCGGGCATCTTAAGAATATCAGTAGGATCGTATTCATAAGAAATGCTGATCGGTACGATATTGATTCTTTTGAAATAATCCAATAAACTTTCACCCTCATTGGAAGCCATGGCAATCATCTTAAGAACTCCTTTATGGGTCATATCATTGCCGTCCTTGGTCCTGCCTTCTCTTTGTGCAATCCATACAGATCGGTTTTCACGTAGCAGTGCCGTTCTAATGTAGGAAGAGACTGTTTTGGAAGCTTCCAGCAATTCCCGTGAAGACAAGCCTCTTTTGATAATGAAGTTCCGGGTAATTCTTGCCAAAGTTCTCAGAAATGGCTTTTTGACAAGGTTATCACCGATTGCCGATGTGGTCATAGACAATCCATGTTCATATAAGCTGGTGTTGAGTAGGGATGTGTCAAGGATGATGTCTCTGTGATTGGAAATAAACAGGTATGAGGTATTCTTTTCGAGTTTTTCAAATCCAGAGGTGCTGAGTCCATTTGAACTGCTTTCAAGGACTCTCTTTACTCCGGGATAAATAAAATTGATCTGAAAGTCTCGTATGGAGTGACAATGCAACATCAGGTCTCTCCAATAAGCATCACTTGCCCCAGGGAAAGTAAAATTCATCATGGCCTTAAGCATGGGATGGTCAATGATCTCTTTGATGGCATCATTGACTTCTGTATCGTAGTAAGGTCTTATATCTTCAAATCGAGACATTTTTACTGGGTTGCTGAATTGCAAAGAAAGTAAATTTTAGGCAAATGGGGTTTTATTTATTTGGTAAAATTGAAAATCTGGTATATATTTTGAGCAATGATTCGTAGGATTTTGAATCTTTAAAATGAGTGAATATTTCAAGCAATTTTTAGGAATAACATTTATCCTAACCTTGATTTTTCAAGGGTTGGTTTTGTCTTATTTTTCTAATGCTGAAGATTCTAAAATTGATAATATACCAATTTATGTTTCCGATTCGTTTAAAAATGAATTGCCCGGGGATTCGCTAATGCTTACTTTATCTGACTAATGACCTGATTTTATAATATATCTTAAATGATATAATTTTACAAAGGGAAATCAATTCGATTCCCCTTTTCCTACTTTAATTCTATACAAAAAAATACAAATGGAAATTTTCCTTTTAACAGAAACGTGGATTGCTTTAGCCACATTAACCTTCCTGGAAATTGTTCTGGGAGTGGATAACATCATATTCATATCAATTATATCCAATAAGCTTCCCGAAAATCAGCAGGAAAAAGCCAGAATACTTGGACTTGCTTTCGCTATGATATTTAGGATAGGTTTATTGCTGGGGATATCCTACATCATCAAGTTTAATGAACCCCTGATCACTGTTTTTGATTTTGATCTCAGTGGCAAAGATTTGATTTTGGCATTTGGGGGCCTGTTTCTTTTGTTCAAATCGACTTTAGAGATCCACCACAAAATGGAAGGAAAAGCCGAAGAGGTAAAAGCAAACACAGCCAAAAGTCTATCTCAAGTGATTTTTCAAATCATTTTATTGGATGTGATTTTTTCATTTGACAGTATTCTTACCGCGGTGGGATTGGTGGATGAGGTACTTGTGATGATTATTGCGGTTATTATCGCAATGGTGGTAATGATGGTCTTTGCAGGTAAGATCAGCCGGTTTATCAATAAAAACCCCACTCTTCAGGTCTTGGCCTTATCTTTCTTGATATTGATAGGATTTATGCTTTTGGTGGAAGGATTCCATGTAGAAGTTCCTAAAGGTTACATCTATTTTGCGGTGTTCTTTTCTCTTGGAGTAGAATTGGTCAATATGCGGATTCGAAGGAAAACCGAAGGGAAAAAGGTCAAACTCAATCCGAGGATTGTTCAGAAATGATTTAATCGCAATAATGAAAATTCTCACTATTTAATCATAACATCTTAGTTTCTTTGTTTAGGGTCAAATAGTGGAAAATTCATTACATAATTATGATTGAAAAAAAAGAAGCTGTCCCAAGTGAACAGCTTCTATTGGTAAAAGTGATCTAAAGAAATTTTATTTTAATCTACCAGAAGTCTTTCTACTGTACTTTGGCCATTTCTATCTGTGATTACAATGAGATAAACGCCTTTTGCCAAACCTGATACATCAAACTCGGCATATCCTTCATCTGTCAATTTACTGGCGATTTTGGCACCTGCAGATGTAAACAATTCCACGTTGACCAAGCCCTCGATGTTTTTGGTAATGACTGATACCAAATAACTAGAAGGGTTAGGGAATACCCGAACCGACCCTATCCTGATTTGTTGAGGAAACCTGAAAGATTCAGATATTGATTGGCAATCAGATTCATTTTCTATGATGACTTTATAATTACCAGCTCCCTGAATCCTTGTAGAATTCACAATAGTGGTAGTTATAAGGATGTCGTTTTTATACCAATAGTATGTATAATCACCTTCAATGGTATTTAAAAGTCCTCTTTCGAAATAGATGACAGGCTGAGGTAATTCAACCAATTCTGTTTCAAATACCTCAGAATAGGCAAAACATAAATTAGATTCCATCAAGACCCTGAATGATGCAGAAGCATTGATTGGAGAAGCTGTTATTTCATCTTTAGCATGTGATGACTCAATAGGATCCCATGTAGTGCCATTATCTGTTGAGATCTCCCACGCTACGATGTTGGCAAAGTCTCCTCCTACAAACAATAGATTGAATTCACTTCCAGCACATACTTCATTTGGCCCGATGATCTGACCTGAAATAATATTACAGCTTACTTCAAACCTTGTTTTGACAGCAAGGTGATCAGAAGTAGTGTTCAGGTAGTTTGGAATCAAATCAAATGGTACCACTATCCTTTCAGAGTTTACCAGTAAGTTGTCATTGAGTTCATTGGATATCATCAAGTGATCAATCACGTTTTCAAATGAAGGGAATGTTCTCAAACCTGCATTACTCAAACTTAAAGTGACTGGAGTGTATTTTTCCGGATCGTTTATATAATTGATAAATGACGTTTCAGAAGTATTGACAGTTGGTGCGCTTTGATCGGCAACTGTTTCATCCAAATCATCATTATAATCACCTAAGATAATCAAAGGAACATTGGCATAATAGAGATCTAGGGAATCTTTGAGCACATTCACATCATACCTTCTCATGGCATACCTTGGGTTGGTAGCACTTTCTCCACCACCGTTAGACCTTGCATGGATGTTGATAAGGTTAAATTTCTGCTGAACTCCGTCAATATTTGTTTTGACTTCCAACAAGAAAGGAAGTCTTCCACTTGCCCAGAATCTGTCCGGTGGAGAAGGATAACCTACCAAATCAGATTCTTGAACACCTTCTAAAAGTATCCGCGTTTTGATAGGCTCTACTGTTGATTTTTTGTAAAGGAAAACTAGCTTTTGTGCCGTTTCAAAGTTTTCTGGTCCTTGTGAAGCCGCCGGAGAAACTATTCCCTCATAATCTTCCAATGATTCGATCAACTCATTCAATTTTTCCAAACCTGTGATTTCTTGGAATGCATATACATCCGCATCCAAATCTTCGATTAAGGTTTTTACATTCTGCAATTGCAAGTCAAGATTGCTAGGGCCGTTTCCAGCAGCACCAAACCATTCTATATTCCAGTTGACTACATCAAAAGTCTTCTCTTTTGTAACCGTGGCACCGCTTAAATAGCCCCTTTTGACATTGATATCACCGGATTCAAATGTGATTGGGCCGCTGAATGCACCTTCTGATATAGGAGCAAATCTTACAGTCACAGTTTGAGTGCCTGACAATTCCCCAATTTGATAGTTAAGCGATGGGCTAAATACTTCGCCATCTTTGGAAAACTCAAACCCACCTACTTCGCCACTATTGATGCTCAATGGAGCAATTGGGTTGCTAAGGGTAAAGTTGAATGATCTTGTTTCTGATGAAACAGTTCCAGTGGGAATAATTCCAAAATGGAAGTAATCCACGTTGCCAATATTATTGGAGAAGAATGGAGCGGCAGGTACATCTGAGCTTCTCAATTCAAATTCATCCAAAGTCCATCTTGCTGCATTTTCTTCAGGAGAGGAGTTATAAACAATTGCCAACCTGATACTTTGGTCTAAATATGCACTTAGGTCTAACTCGCCAGAGAAGGTCCACACATCACCATTGGCAAATCTGTCTTCCAATTCTATCCAAGTGCCAGTATTTGGAACTCCTTCTACATAATCGGTAGAAATCACTAATTTCAATCTTGGCCCATTGAATGCAACCCTGCTGTAGAAAGAAAGCAAAGGAATATTGAATCCTGTAAGGTCAAAAGCCGGTGATATCAACCAGTCTTCGTTCAATCTTGGGGCACCAGCTGCAAAACCATTGATCTGTACCCCAAATGGCGCTGAGGCTGTAGGAGAAGTATCAGCCCTACCGAAATTGGTGCAAGCCCATACCTGATCTCCTTCTACACTTACTGCAGACCAAGCACCTCCAATTGGGCCGTTATTGGTTTGACAGATACTGTTGAAGTCCTCAGTGATATTGAATGGATCGAATACAGAACCTGTAACACTTACAGATACTGGAATCGCACCTTCTGTCTGATTTGTTATGGCTGAATTGAAGTTGCCTTCAGCGCTATTGTCAAGCTGTACAAATACTGTTTTTGCAGTTGCTAATTCTTCTACCGTGAATTCAACAGAAGCAGAGAAGCTAACGCCATCTTTCGAGACTGAATAAGGAGCGGTGGCAGTTACAGTCACACCACTTTCAAGATTCACTGCAGTGAGTTCATAAGTAAGTACTGGAGCTTCGTCAGCTATGCTTACAGAACCAAAATCCAATGAAGCAGGATCAACCGACAATCCCGGGATGATGACACCTTCGGCTTCTTTTACAATACCTATGAATGTGACACCAACATCATCTGGGAAGAAATTAGTTACCCTTAAAGTTCCTCCTGCTGCAATTGTCCCACCATTTGCAGACACATCGCTAGTACTGACAATTCTGAACTCAACATTGCCTGAAAGATTTGTAAGACCTGAAAGGTCAATGTCCTGATTGTTGAATGCCGTTCCAACCTGTTCCCAAATTGCCAGATCACTTGTAAAATTGTCACCACTATATCTTAATGCTAGATTTTTAGGACCAGTGCCGGAAGACCTTGTCCCTAATTTGAGATTGCTCAGATCAACCAATCTGTCCGGTGCCACTGTAAATCCGAAAATGAAAAACCTCTCATTTCCAGAATTCCATCCACTGGAACTGATGGAACCACCAGCTGCTGTTGGATTTAGGTCTGAGCCTCTCGTGAAATTCAAACCCGCCAATCCATCTGCGACTAAATTAGGAGAAGTGAAATCTTGGTTTCCAGGTTCACCGGTGAAATTATAATTGAGGATAACTTCAGGCTCTATAGGTGGAATTTCCCTTATGGTTCCATTGAATTGGACTGGTAGAAAGTTTCCGGCTGAAACAAAGAAGTTACCGGCCCTTAATGTTCCTGCAGTCATTATTTCTCCATTTGCTGCGGATCTATTGCTTGTGACTACTACTCTGAATTCTACATCCCCTGAGATCAGATTGATATTGGAAAGGTCTAATGTTTCATTGGAGAAATTGGTTCCTGTATTGGTCCAATTTGCTAAATCTGATCCGAAATTATCAACACTATACCTTAAAGCCAGGTCGCCTGGTCCGGTGTTCGAAGAACGTGTAGCAATCACAAGGTTCTCCAATTCCACTTCAAATCCTGGTTCTATTGTAATTCCAAAAGTAAAATAGTCATTTTCATCGGCACTCCAATTGGAGCCACTAATGGAATTGTTTGCAGATGAAGGAATTATTCCAGAACCTCTTCCGAAATTTCTCGCATTGATATTTAAACTTCCAGTACCTGTTGTGAAGTCCTGATTTCCAGGTTGTCCTGCAAAATCCCACTGAGCTAGTGTAAGTGTAGTTTCCGGATCAGTATTGTTGATCGGATCTACTTCTCCATTAATAGCTACAGCCAAATCACCCGGAATAAAATTAGTGACCCTGAAGGTTCCTGTTGGGGCTACCGTGCCGCCATTTGCTGAAACATTACTAGTACTTACAATTCTGAATTCAACATTTTCAGTCAACGTAGGCAATGAAGAAAGGTCAATTTCCTGATTATTGAAGGTAATGCCTACTTGGGTCCAAGTTGAAATATTCGAAGAAAAACCATCCAAGCTATACCTTAAGGCCAGTTCTCCAGGGCCTGTTCCAGAGGATCGGGTTGCAATGATCAATTTTGAAAGCTTGGCTTGAAACCCCTCTTCAATGGATATCCCAAAACTGAAATACCTGTTTTCTCCTGAATCCCAGCCAGCAGAACTGATGGAGTTACCCGCAAGGGTACCAATAATATCTGCTCCCCGGGTAAAGTTCAAAGGAATGATATTGGCACTGCCTGTCCCGGTAGTGAATTCCTGATTGCCTGGTTCCCCGGCAAAATTCCAGGAGGCGAGAGTTTGGGCCTTTATATTTAATACCCAAAATACCATTAAAGCGACCGTAAGTAAATTTTTAAGTAAAGGTTGTTTCATGAATTTTTTAAATTGTTTGTGAACATAGCTCTAAAAGTAGGTTTTCTTTAGACCAAAAGGCGAATGGGATTGTTATTAGAATGTTAAAAAATTGTGTGGTGGGCTTTTTGTAGTTTTTTTTTAAGGAATATTCTATTTGTGATGTTAATACGTTCAGTTTTCCAAAGCCGAACCCGCAATTTTTCAAATTAGCTTAGGTTTGAGACTGTAAAATCTTTACGAAAAAACCTAAACCAATTTAACATGAAAAAATTAACAGCCTTGTTGAGCTTGATGATTTTAGCCTTGCCAATCATTGCTCAACAAAATCAGCATCTTGAGTTTAAAATCGACTCCCTAGCAAACATATATTCAGGTCCTGAAGCTCCGGGATTTGTATTGGGAATTACCAAAGGCTCGGAAACCATTCTCGAAAAAAGCTATGGTATGATGAATCTTGATTACCAAATGCCAATTACTGAAAAAACCACATTTAACCTCGCATCAGTATCCAAACATATCACTGCAATTGCCATTCTGAAGCTGGAAGAAGAGGGCAGACTGGACTTGGATGACCCCATTCAAAAATACATTCCAGATTTGCCGGATTATGGCGAGAAGATTTCTTTAAGGAATTTGATGCATCATACAAGTGGTCTGGGTTCTACAGACAATATTCGACTCTTTGCTGGGATATCTTTAGAGACCCCTTGGACTACAGAGGATGATATTGACTTGATTAAAAACTATCGGGTTCTCAATTTCACTCCCGGTGATGAATACCTTTATTCCAATGCAGGATACGTTCTTTTGGCAA
This sequence comes from Aquiflexum sp., assembly GCF_041751335.1. Classification (GTDB taxonomy): domain Bacteria; phylum Bacteroidota; class Bacteroidia; order Cytophagales; family Cyclobacteriaceae; genus Aquiflexum. The sequence goes on along the minus strand of NZ_JBGSXS010000015.1, from coordinate 6,735 downwards.
AAATAGTCGAAGAAGTCACCGGAATGGAATTTGGTAATTACATTGAAAGTCAAATTTTTAGTCCTTTAGGAATGACCAATTCTTTTGCCTATTCCAAGGCTGGGAAAACCATTCCAAATAGAGCAAGTGGCTATAAGAAGGCTGGAAATTCAATAGCAAGAACCAATACTGAATCTGAATCTGTTTCTGGCGGCACCAATCTATATATGAGTTTAGAGGATATGCTGATATGGGGCAGGCATTTTTACCAACCCCGGATTATATCAGCAGCAATCAAAGATAGGATGGTAACTCCTGCGGTTAAACTTGCAGATGGTTCTGATCTGAATTATACCTATGGTCTTAATTTAACTGAGATAAAGGGGGTTAAAGTTGTCAGTCATAGTGGCGGAACCATGGGCTTTTCTGCATATTTTTCTTGGTTTCCTGAACATGACCTGTTTATTGGAGTGGCTGCCAACAATCAAAATATCAGTACAGCAACAATTACCAAAGTGGTAGCGGAATCACTGCTTGCAGATTATTTTGAAGATGAAAAAGCCAATGATGTAGTCATAGCTTTGGGGGCTGATCAACTGAAAAAATTCGAAGGTGCCTACAGTATGGATGATGGAATGGTTTTGACTTTTAAAGTCAAAGAAAATTCTTTGTTTCTCCTAATACCCGATGCTCCTGAATTTGAAATGCATGCTGAGTCTCCCAATAAATTCTTTTTGAATGAAATCCCTGCAAAAAGTGAATTTTTGATTGGTTCGGATGGGAAAGTTGATGAATTGATCTGGCATCAAAGTGGAAAGGAATTTCCCGGAAAAAAGGTATCGGGCCAAAAGCCCTTAGCAGGACCCTCTACAGAACAAATTCTTGGACTATATACCAATCCTGATTTGGAAGTAAATTACAACATCACTCTTCAAAATAATGAGCCCATTCTAGTTATGCCCAAGACCATCAAAACTTATTTGGGACTTGAGAACCTTCCTCTTGTTCATCTTGACGGTGACAAATTCAAAGTGGATAAATTGGGAATAATTGAGTTTTCCCGAGATATACGCAAAAACATCAATGGCTTTGTGATCAAAGATGTGGGCAGGCTTAGGAATATCCCATTTGAAAAAACCAACTAAATTTTAACTACCCAATCAAACCTTCCTCTCGGATTTCATTAATACTCAAATGAATCTGAAAGGAAGGTTTTACTTATTTGAATAATTAGTTATGCGCAATATATACAACCTGAAAATTCAAAAGAAAAATCTGTTTTCGGCTATAACCTATGTCTTGGATGCTGAAGGGATAATTGGAACACTGAGATTGCCTTTTTTCAATAATTCAGCTTATTATACCGGAAAAGAATTATACAAATTTCTCCCGCTAGATTTCATTGGAAACTCATTTAGGGTTTATAGGGAAGGGAAATCCGTAGGGTATATACATTTACATGCCTTTAGAAACATGGCCCAAATCAATCTGGTTGAAGAAGGTCCTTATCAATTTTCTCTTCGGAGTTTTTTTAATGGGAATTGGGTGTTAAGACAAGGGAAAATATCCATAGAAAAAGAGGATAATGATTTAGAATTCCATCGTTTAGAACCCAAAGACAAAGAAATTTTATTGGCTTGTGGACTTTTCACCGCTGCAAAGATCAATAAGGATTTGATTGTGTTCTTCCCCATCATTCTTCTTATATGGATCCTTTTGATTTTGATTTAAAGTTTTGATGAATAAATAAAAATGGTTGTACTATTCTTTGCCAGTACCCAATATTCTACTGCAAACCGGTTGGAAGTCCGATGTCCGAAGTCCGATGTACTGGACATTTAAGTTTCCTGGCGAGATTTATATTGAATTACCATTTTACTGGCATCATTGCGTACATACATGTAGATAAATAAATGTTAAGCCTAATAAAAATTCAGGCTTTGTTAATTTTTAATTTTTACCAACTCTTTCACCACTTTAAATAACATGAATTGAATGGCTTTTGTACGGTAGGCAAGGTTATTGAAATTCCCGATGATGAAGGACTCCGAATTCGGATGATAAAACATAAATGCACCTGTAGCGCCTACACAACCCCAACAATACATGGACCTCGGTAACAACAAAGGTATTTTTTTGAACATCCAGATTCCATAACCATAATTAATGCTCAGGTTGAGGGATTTCCGGTCTTCCATCATCATGGTTAGAGTATGGTTTTTGATCAGTTTATTATTGACCAAGGCCTTCATAAAAATCAAAAGATCTTCCATCGTAGCCACGACACCTCCTCCTGAATAATCTATTCCCGGATAGTTTTCTAGTTGAGAGATGTCTTTATTTTCTACATAAAAACCTGCCAATGAATAATCAGGTTGCACTTTAGGTTTTGAATATCCAAGTACATAAGCGGAATCCATTTTCAAGGGATCAAAAATATATTGGTGCAAAAGCTCATGAAATGGTTTTTTGGAAACGCTTTCGAGAATCAATCCAAGCAGGTAGTAATTGGTATCTGAATAATAATGCTTTGTGCCCGGCTTAAATTTAGGAGATAAGTTTCCCTTACCCCATTGAATGGCATCTTTGGGACATATCTTGAAATTAGGGTCATTCATTAGGTTTTGCAATAAAGGCCAAAAACAATCGTACAAACCGGAAGTCTGATTAAGTAAATGACTGATCCTGATCTCGCCTGAATAATCAGTATCTTTAAAAACATGTAGGCGATCCATGATATCAGATTCCAAATAACCAGCTATTTTGTCCTGGAAATTGAGGTATCCCTTTTCCTGAAAAATGGATATCATTGTTGAAGTAAACAGTTTGCCCACACTTGCCATATACTGCGGTTGTTGTGTGTTTATTTCAGTCTGCCTATGTCCTGAGCCAATGTTGAGATGCAGCCCAGCTTTTTGGGAGTGAACCAGCAAAAATGCATTATTGAGGTTTGTGTCCTTTTTGATTTGTCTGGAGAAATGTTCCTGAATCTTGTGACTGATATCTCTTATTTCCATTGTTAAAGTATTTTTTTGATTTCTGACCTAAAATGAAAAACATCATTTGATTATCAACATAAAGGTAAGGTCTGGCTTTTATCAGGAAGTACTATTTTTCAAAGCTGGACTCATTTTAGGATAATTATTGACTATCTTGTCTTTGATTGAGCATTCTGGACAGCAACCTTTGGCTGAAAGATATCTATAATGCAAGTTCTCCACCTTTATAAAAAAGTTGACTAATTCCCGAAAAAACACCCTTTTTTCTTTTGGATGCAAGTCTTTTTATAGTATTTACTTAGCCCATATTTATTTTACGCATTTCGATGAACTCCGATAAAATCCAGCTTTTCTTAGAAAACAATATTACTGAGTATTTTAGTTATTTGGGTGCTATTCAGGGTCTTATATTGGCAGTTGTGGTATTGTTCTATCCGGAAAGGCATAAAGTTTCCAATTGGTTATTGAGCATCTTTTTGTTGCTATTTGCCCATTTATTGGTAGCAACAAGGATTACAGAGGCTGTCAGTACGGATTTGATTTTCATGATTTATGGATTAAGGTTTTTGGCAAATATTGCCTTGCTCTTCTTTATCAAGAGCCTATATCAAAATATAGTCTGGAAAAAACAAGGATGGCATTTGGTGGTGATTTTACTAGATAACTTGGTAATCTATAATAGGGTATCAGGGTCACCGATATTCTTGGAGGGGCTTCATCTGGAACTATTCACAGTTGGGTGGTATTTTCTGGTTTCCTTCTTCTATCTCTTTTTAGTGATCAGGGCATACCAAGAATATCATGAAAAGGTTTTGAGAAATTTTTCTTCCCTAAATAACATTGGTTTGAAGTTTGTCTACCAGATCATCCTTTTTATGTCTTTGCTTATTTTGATCGACTTGGTTTATGCCTTTGTTTATTTTGGATTTTCCGGTCGCACAAGTACTTATCACAGAGTAATGAAAACCCTTATCTCTACGGTTTTTATGTACTTCATTGCTATAAAAGGGAAACTGACTCCTCAGATCTATCAACTGCAAAAAATTGTTGAAGCTCCGGAATCTACCGGGAAAGAATTGGATGAGATTGATTCTAATGAAAAAATCAGCGATGAAATACAATTGGTAGGTGATAGCGTATTAGCGCTGATGAAAAACGAGAAGTTTTATAAGGAGGAGAATATCAGTATTAAAGATGTGGCTGAAAAAATTGATGAAAGACCCTATATAGTTTCCCAAGCCATCAATACCTGTCTGGGAAAGAATTTTTTTGATCTTATTAACGGATATCGGGTAGAGGAAGCCAAGATATTGATGCTGGAAGAAAAGTTAGCACATCTCTCCATGATCGGAATTGCTTTCGAAGCAGGATTCAGTTCTAAAACAGCTTTCAACACAGCTTTCAAAAAACACACCGGGATGACACCAAGCCAATTCAAAAAAGAGTCAAGCTTTTCGGATTAAAATGGTTTCGCATTGTAACCACGAAATTTTGATTGAATAAGTCCCACTTTTTAAACCTGAACATTCCAAAAATTCACTCTCGTAAATTTGGGGCATGATACAGCACAGTTCAAATAATCCAAACAAAGACCAAGATATAAAATTGGGTTTTCACCTACTGATCATCATTGGACTTCTGAAAACTTTTTCTTTGGGTTTTTTCCAAATTCAAAATAAGTTGTCGGGAAAGTTTTGGGGATGGGATATTCCCCTCCAAGATTTTGGCATGATTAGACACTTTTTTTGACTTTCCGGTCTGGAAATTTAAAGTATGTGATGTATCAGCAAAGCAAGCTTACTCATAAAATAAATCGATCCAAAACCCACAAAATCATATTATCTATGAAAACTTTAACAATGATATTTCTCCTTTTTGCAAGCGGTATCAATACAAGTATTGCGGTTCCCAAGGATTCGCTTTCAGTTCAGTTCGAAAGTGATGATGCCCTTCTAAAAGGGAAATTGATACTACCCCACGTAAAAAACAAAAAAGTCCCGGCCATCATATTTTTGATAGGATCAGGAGGCAATAGCTCATATTCCAAAGATTATAAACACTTTCTGGAATTCTTTTTTGAAGAACCATTTGAGAATGATGAAGTTGCATTCTTGTATTTTGATAAGCGTGGGGTAGGTGAATCAGAAGGTGTCTGGTACAAAGCGGATTTTGAACAGCGGGCAAGGGATGCGATGCATGCCGCTGAATTTTTAAAGACTGTTCCCCAAATAGACCAAGAGAAGATTTATGTGGTGGGCCATAGTCAGGGCGGTTGGATTGTGCAGATTTGTTTGTCTGAATATCCGGACTTTTTTGCAGGAGGTGTAAGTATGGCCGGACCCACTTTTGATGTCAAAAAACAACTGATCAATGATTATCAAAGCGCATTTATCTGTAATAAAGACATGTCTGCCGAGAAAGCTTTGAAAAAGGCCAAAAGAAGGGTGAACAGAGACTTGACCATTGTTTCGATTTTGCCATTGCAGGAAGATTGGAAACAGTTGAAAGTAATCAGGAAGTTTGATCCCAAGGAATATTTATCAAACATTGAAAAACCTTTATTACTGCTTTTTGCCGAAAATGATAGGTTGGTCAACCCTACTTGGAGCTTGGAACACTTAAGCGAACTTTATCCCAATGGCTTGCGGGAAAACTTTTCCTACCACATTGCTGTAGGAGAAAATCATAGTTTTAAAACATCTCCATTTTGTTACAAAGGTGCTTGGAGTGACTTGAAATTTTCAGAGAAGACCAAGGATGTGATGGTGGATTGGATTAAAAATGAGATAGGAAATGTTTTAGAAGCTCAAAATTAATCGAAAACTACAAATAAAAGCCAAAAAAGTCTCCAAGTTGATTTGAATTGACCTAATCAGAAATTCTAAATTATACACAGAAATTGTTATTCATCCTTATTGGAATTTCTGAGGACTTATTGAATTCTTTTTAGTTTAAATTACATTAACTATCCTTGACTTAATACCTAATTTATATGAATGATTTGAAATTATATATGATTCTCTTAGGTGCTAAACCTTTGGGTAGAAATACTGAGCAACATGATGTTTTCTTTGGAATAGCAAGGGAATTAAAAGATCTGGCTTCAGATATCCGGAATTTTTGGCCCGATGCCGGTAAAAGCATACACATTGATGCTTGGAGAGAAGTAAATTATGTAAATGGACACCAAATAAAAATACTTCCCAAAACAAACAAAGATTATATTCAGAGTGATGAAAAAAATCCCAAACTTTTTTTTATTAATCTTGGAGGTTATAAAAAAGGGGAGTTTGAAGAGTTTCATTACAAAATGTTATTAGTTGACATATGTAAAGCGAAAGCCATAAACAAGTCCAAACAAACCTCATTTTATAAGCATGTTGGATTTAAAGGAGCTCCTTCCCATATAGATGATAAATATGGAATAGATGTGGATGATATTTGTGAGGTACAGGAAGTTCTAAATGAAAAATATAAAGCCAATTACATTATTTCAATTTCCCAAACTGCAAGTCTTGAGGAAGATGAGCTTCACCTTGGCTATCAACTTTTAAATAAATTATAGTTTTAAAATTATGACAATTCTGTTTTTACTTTTCGTAGAATTCAAATTAATCCCATGATCAATTTATTCCAAAACCTTTATTCAGGTGTTATTACCAAGAAAATTTGGAAGAGCTTTTGAAATTAGCTATACTAAAATTTAATACTGGAAGAGGAATCAAAATAAACAAATAAATCTGTTTTTGTATGATTT
>NZ_JBGSXS010000014.1:0-10357 GCF_041751335.1 Aquiflexum sp. | reverse complement strand
CCTTCCTATTCTTTCAAACTTGTCGGAGAAGAATCCTCCAATTACTCAGATGAGGAGTTTTTGGAAATTCTCAAAAAGGGACAGGAACATTGCTTTAGGGGAGATGTATTCCAAATTGTGCTTTCCCGGAGGTACACCACTTCTTTCAAGGGAGATGAATTCAATGTTTATAGGGCACTTAGATCGGTCAATCCTTCGCCTTATCTGTTTTATTTTGACTATGGTTCCTATAAGGTTTTTGGAAGCTCACCAGAAGCGCAGATTGTGGTCAAAAACAATGTGGCTACCATTTACCCTATAGCAGGAACTTTCAAGCGAACAGGAAATGACCAAGCTGATGCGACTTTGGCTATGGAACTCTATGATGACCCCAAAGAAAATTCAGAACATGTGATGTTGGTTGACTTGGCCAGAAATGACCTCAGCAGGTCATCCGAAAAAGTCAAAGTTGAGGTCTTTAAAGAAATCCAGTACTATTCCCATGTCATCCATTTGGTTTCCAAAGTCACCGGACAACTTCCAGAAAATGCAAACCCACTCCAATTGGTGGCGGATACCTTTCCTGCCGGGACGCTATCAGGAGCGCCAAAATACCGGGCAATGGAATTGATTGATGAATTGGAAAACACTTCAAGAAAATTCTATGGTGGTGCCATTGGTTTTCTAGGCTTTAACGGGGATTTTAACCATGCCATTTTGATCAGGTCATTTGTTTCTGAAAATAACCAACTCAGGTTTCAAGCTGGTGCAGGAGTTGTTGCGAAGTCCTCAATACCCTCTGAACTTCAAGAAGTGACCAACAAACTCGAAGCGTTGAGGGTGGCATTAAAAACGGCGGAGGGGATTTAGGGAATTGAAAAATTGCAAGATTGGAAGATTGGAAGATTGGAAGATTGAAATATTGAGGGGTTTAGGGGGTTGTAAGATTGTAAGATTGCAAGATTGGAAAATTGAAAAATTGGGGGTTGGATGGTTAGGGAGACTTTCGATATTCAATTATGGTTTTCCACACTCAGATTTCAAGGTTTAAAAAAATAAAATCATTTTTAATGGACATAATATGAGCAAGATAGAAAGATTTGAGGATTTGGATATTTGGAAGAAAGCTGTGGAATTTGCTGTCTTTGTCTTCCAATTATCTGATAAAGGATTGTTGGCTACAGATTTTAAGTCAAGAGGACAGTTTATAGATGCCGGTTTTTCTATCTCAAATAACATCGCGGAAGGTTTTGAGTACAATAGCAATCCTTCCTTTATTCGATACTTAAGATATGCCAAAGGTTCAGCAGGAGAGGTCAGAAGTCAAGCATATGTATTGTACAAAGTAAATAGAATCGATGAAACAGAATACAAAAAACTTTACCATGATCTTGTTGAAATCTCGAAGGAGATTAAAGGATTTATGAAATACCTTCAAGACTTTGAAAAAGCAAAAAAGAACCAAAAAGGAAAATGAATTAAAATCCTTATTTATTTATAAAACCATCAAACGGATCAATCAACCTAATTTTCCAATTTTAAAATTTTCCAATCTTTCAATTAATACATGAAAATACTTGTACTCGATAACTATGATTCCTTTACTTACAATTTGGTATATATTATCAGGCAGTTAGGATATGGACCTCAAATGGATGTTTTCAGGAATGATAAAATCAATTTGGTTGATGTGGGTGTTTACGATAAAATACTCCTTTCTCCGGGTCCGGGAATTCCATCCGAAGCTGGAATTATGCCTGTGTTGCTAGAAACATATTCTTCGACAAAAGACATTCTTGGAATCTGCCTTGGTCATCAGGCAATAGGAGAGGCATTTGGAGGAGATTTGATCAACCTGTCAGAAGTAGTCCATGGGTTGGCTTCTGAGGTTAAAATCGAAGAGGATTTGTTATTTAAAGGTTTGCCGGAGAAGTTCAAAATAGGACGATATCATTCATGGGTGATCAATGAAGGTAGTATATCCTCTGACTTGGAAATCATTGCCAGAACACCTGATAACCAGATTATGGGTGTCAGGCACAAGGAGTATAAAGTCCGGGGCCTTCAGTTCCATCCGGAGTCCGTTTTGACAGAGCATGGGGTGGAGATGATGAGAAATTGGCTGGAAAGCTGAGGGAGTACGAAGAACGATGTACAAAGTACCAAGAGTCAAGAAGCGAGAAACGAGAGCCGAGAAGCTAGAGCCAAGAAACAAAAGGTTAGAACCAAGAAATCAGATCTTCAATTTAGAGGAAATTTAGAGTTAAGGAAAAAGATTAAGGGTGGATTAGATTAATAACCCTGAAAGGGTTGAACCTTGAATAGCCCCGTGTGAAACGCGGGGAAATGGAGAAAATGAAGTTGGTTCATCAACCCTGAAGGGGTTTAACTTTTCCAATTGAAATATAAAATAAAGTGTAAAGTAAAAAACTAATAACCCACACAAACCCACAACCATGAAAGACATACTCAACCACTTGATCGAACACCGGACGCTTTCCAAGGAACAGGCGAAAGAAGTGTTGAAGAACATTGCAACCGGGGGGTATAATCAGTCCCAGATTGCGGCTTTTTTGACGGTTTACCTGATGAGAAGTATTACAGTGGAGGAACTTGGCGGATTTCGGGAAGCCATGTTGGAACTTTGTGTTCCTGTCGAAATACCTGAATACGATGCCATGGACCTTTGTGGGACAGGTGGAGATGGCAAAGACACCTTCAACATTTCTACTCTTGCCTCCTTCATAGTAGCCGGGGCAGGTCAAAATGTGGCCAAGCATGGCAATACAGGAGTTTCCTCTATTTGTGGTTCTTCAAACCTTTTGGCTTTTTTCGGTTATGAGTTTACCAGCGATATTGACAAAATCAGAAAAAGTCTGGATGAAGCGGGAATCTGTTTTCTACATGCACCGCTTTTTCACCCTGCCATGAAAAATGTAGGTCCCATCAGAAAGGAATTGGGTGTCAAAACCTTTTTTAATATGCTCGGTCCCATGGTCAATCCAAGTTTTCCAAAAAAACAATTGGTGGGGGTTTTTAGTCTTGAATTAGCGAGGCTATATGCTTACCTCTATCAAGAACACGAGGGGAATTTCAGTATCCTACATTCTATGGACGGCTATGATGAAATATCCCTGACAGGGGATTTCAAGATGATTTCCAATTCAGGAGAAAAGCTTTATAGTCCTACGGGAATTGGTTTGGAGAAAATTTTGGCAGATTCCATAAAGGGAGGGGATACAGTAGAAGAATCGGCACAGATATTCGACGCAATCTTGAAGGGTAAAGGAACATCTTCACAAAATGCAGTCGTTATGGCAAATGCCGCAGCTGCTTTGGTTACTGCAGATCCATCACTAGGTTTTGAGGATGCGCTATCCAAAGCCGAAGATTCACTTTTGTCAGGAAAAGCCCTCCAGGTCTTCACTGCCCTTGTCAATCCAAAAACATCCATTTCATTTGCAAATTAAAACCTATGAATATTTTAGATAAAATCATTGCCCATAAAAAGAAGGAAGTTTCCGAAAAGAGCAGTCTTGTTCCGGTAAAGTTGCTTGAAAAAAGTATCTATTTTGAAAGCAAAGTGGTGTCGATGAAAAAGTACATCACTAGGGAAGACAAAACGGGCATTATAGCTGAATTTAAAAGAAAATCACCATCAAAGGGAGATATCAATATCAATGCATCCATCGAAAAGGTAAGCATAGGTTATATGCAGGCAGGTGCTTCTGCATTGTCCATTCTGACTGATCAGGAGTTTTTCGGAGGAAAAAACGAGGATTTGACCTTGGTAAGAAAATTCAACTATTGCCCAATTCTCAGAAAGGATTTCATTGTTGATGAATATCAGATCATAGAAGCAAAATCCATAGGGGCAGATTGCATCCTTTTGATTGCTGCTGCATTGGAGCCAAATAGATTAAAAGAATTGGCTGCTTTTGCAAGGTCATTGGGCCTAGAGGTTTTGATGGAAGTGCATGATGTAGAGGAGCTTGATTCTGCTGTTAATGAGTGCTTGGATTTGGTTGGAGTTAATAACAGGAGCCTCAAGACTTTTGAGGTTTCATTGGAAACATCTTTCAGTTTGGTGGATCAAATCCCTTCGGATTTTGTGAAAATCTCCGAAAGTGGAATTTCCAACCCCCAAACACTTGTTGACCTGAAAGATGCCGGCTTTGATGGATTTCTGATAGGTGAGAACTTTATGAAATCAGGAAGACCACAACAGGCGGCTTATAATTTCATAAAGGAATACAGGAATTTAATTTCCCAAAAGCTTGGCATAACCCGAGGATGATGAGGTTGAAAGTATGTGGCATGCGGGAACCTGATAACATCAGGGAATTGATAAAACAAATCCAACCGGATTGGATGGGTTTGATATTTCATCCCTCTTCGCCAAGGTTTGTGGACAGAAAGAATGCAGACTTTATCAAAGCATTAGAGATTAGCAAAGTAGGGGTTTTTGTGAATGCTGACATTTCGGATATTCAAAAAACAATCCATTCTTTTGGATTGAAAACGCTACAGTTGCATGGGGAAGAAACAGTCGATGAAGTAAGCAAAATCAAAGAGAAAACTGGATTGGAAATCTTCAAAGTTTTTTCTGTAAACGATTCTATCCAATGGGATTTATTGGAAAGTTACCTGCCTTTTGTGGACTTCTTTCTATTTGATACGTTCACCAAGTCCTATGGTGGAAGTGGAAAGGTCTTCAATTGGCAATTGCTCCAGGATTACCCCTTCGAAAAGCCGTTTTTACTCAGTGGGGGTATCAGTTTGGATCACATCGATACCATCCAAAATCTCCAATCCCAAGTCCCCCAAATGAAAGGAATAGACATCAATTCAAAATTCGAAATTGTACCTGGGTTGAAGGATGTTTCTTTAATAGAAAAGTTTAAAGGGAAAATTTGAATAGATATATAGTTGAAATAAGATAGAAATAAAGTTGAAATATGTTGGGGATTAAACGTGAATAAGATTGAATTAAAGTAGAAGTCAGAAATATCGATAGCGATTAGCGGGGATTTTGGTGGGCCTAGAAAGTTGAAGATCTTATTAACTCATCCTTGTAAATCTTCACATTCTAAAACCTACTCCAATAACTTTCGAAGCCTAGTCTTGCATCTTGGTTCTTGTCTCTTCTATTTCTCACATCTCACGTCTTACGTCTCACATCTCACGTCTTAATAAAAAAATGATCAAAGTCGACGAAAAAGGATTTTATGGAAAATTTGGGGGTGCATACATCCCTGAAATGCTCCATCCCAATATTGAAGAGCTCAGGGAAAATTATGAGCAGATAGTGGCGACAGATGAGTTTCAGAAGGAATTCAAAAGTCTGCTGAAAGATTATGTAGGAAGGCCTACGCCTCTATATTTTGCGGAACGAATGTCCCAGAAATATGGCGCAAAAATATACTTCAAGCGCGAGGACCTTTGCCACACCGGTGCCCACAAGGTCAACAATACGGTTGGTCAGATCATCTTGGCCAAGAAACTTGGCAAAAAGCGGATCATTGCAGAAACAGGTGCCGGCCAACATGGTGTTGCCACTGCCACTGTCTGTGCATTGATGGGAATGGATTGTACCATCTACATGGGTTCACTTGATATTCAACGTCAGCGCCCCAATGTAGAACGGATGAAAATCTTAGGTGCAAAAGTGGTTCCGGCAACTTCAGGAAGCCAAACCCTCAAAGATGCCACCAACGAAGCCATGCGTCAATGGATCAACGATCCTGTTGATACACACTACATTATTGGTTCCGTGGTAGGGCCACATCCATATCCTGAAATGGTCGCTAGGTTTCAATCTGTGATTTCGGAAGAGATCAAATGGCAGTTACAAGAAAAAGAAGGGACAGAAAATCCCGATTTGGTCATTGCCTGTGTGGGTGGTGGAAGTAATGCTGCAGGAGCATTTTACCATTATTATAATGTCCCTCAGGTCAGGTTGATTGCTGTAGAGGCTGCGGGATTGGGTATCTCGTCGGGAAAATCTGCAGCCACCACTGCCTTGGGAACTCCAGGCATTTTGCATGGAAGCAAGACTTTGCTGATGCAAACTGAAGATGGACAGGTTGTAGAGCCACATTCCATTTCGGCAGGATTGGATTACCCTGGAATTGGACCTGTACATGCGCATCTTTTTGATATCGGGAGAGGGGAGTTTGTGGCAGTTGAAGATAAAGATGCGATGAAAGCGGGAATAGAACTCAGTCGCATGGAAGGGATTATTCCGGCAATAGAAACAGCCCACGCCATCCACGCCCTCAATATGATCGAATACCGAAAAGACGATATCATCGTCATCAATCTATCAGGAAGAGGGGATAAGGATTTGGATACTTATATCAAGTGGGGAGGGTATTAATTTCAGAAGGTAGAAGGTAGAATTCAGAATGAGGTGACACACGACCTTTGAGGTTTTTAAAACCTCGAAGGTCTAAATGAATAAAGTGGTAAGTATTTTCAGTACTTAACAAGCTAGATGAAGATATAACTAAATCTACAATCTAAAATCTAAAATCTACAATCTACAATCTCACGTCTCACTTCTCATATCTCACTTCTCAAAAAAATGAACCGAATACATACATTATTTCAAAACAAAAAAGAGCGGGTGCTGTCGATCTACTTCACTGCTGGATTTCCGGAATTAGAAGATACTTTGCCGATCATGAAGGCTGTTCAGGATGCCGGGGCGGATATCATCGAGATAGGAGTTCCTTACTCAGACCCAATCGCTGATGGACCCACCATTCAGGACAGTAATATGATCGCCCTTGAAAATGGCATGAGCCTCAAGAAGTTGTTTCAGCAATTAGAGGATATGCGGGAGTCAATTACTATTCCGGTGGTCCTGATGGGATATTTGAATCCGATCATCCAATATGGGATGGAGGCATTTTGCAAAAAATGTCAGGAATTGGGGATTGATGGTTTGATCTTGCCTGATCTTCCTGTGCAGCAATACCTGGAAGAATACCGGCAATTATTTGAAAAATATGGATTGGCCAATACATTTTTGATTTCTCCACAGACCAGTGAAAAAAGAATTCTGGAAATTGACCAAAACTCTGATGGCTTTATTTACATGGTTTCTTCCCATAGTATAACAGGTGCCAAATCGGGGATTTCTGAAGAACAGATTGCCTATTTCAGGAGGGTAAAAGAAATGAATCTCAAAAACCCTAGGTTAATCGGTTTTGGGATATCCGATTCGGAGACATTTACCAAAGCATCTTCTTATAGCAATGGGGCGATCATAGGAAGCGCATTTATCAAAGTAATCAAGGACAGCAATAATCTGGCTGAAGACATCAAAAATTATATCCAATCAGTAATTCAATAAAATATGATCGTTCAATTAAAAGAAGATATTTCCGAAAAACAAAAGGATTCCCTTATTCAGGAAATAAATCAGATAGGATACAAAATCACTGAAGTAAAAACCCAATTGGGGGATTATTTGGTGGGAATAGGAAAGAAAGAATTTGACATCCGTAAAATCGGCCAAAAGGAGGGGATTCAGGATATTCACATTGTGTCCGATGAATATAAGCTGGTTTCCAAAAAGTGGAAAGCAAAACCTACTTCAATAGACTTGGGCGATGGGGTTTACATCAAAGATGGGGATATGGCCATTATGGCGGGCCCCTGTTCCATTGAATCAGAAGATCAGATCATCAAAGTCATCAACCATCTCAAAGAAAACGGCATTAAGTTGATGCGTGGTGGTGTATTCAAACCCAGGTCAAGTCCTTACGCTTTCCGGGGCTTGGGGATTGATGGTCTGAAATTATGGTACGGGTTGGCTAAGGAAGCCGGAATCAAGATTGTGACTGAAGTTATGCAGGTTTCCCAGATTGAAGAGATGTATCCTTATGTAGACATTTATCAAGTAGGAGCGAGGAACACCCAAAACTTCAATTTATTGGATGAATTGGGTAAAGTGGATAAAGCGGTGATGATCAAAAGAGGGATTTCCGGAACAATTGAAGAACTACTTCAATCTGCGGAATATGTGTTCTCCGGTGGCAATGAAAAACTGATACTTTGTGAAAGGGGAATCAGAACCTATGAAAAGGCAAGCCGAAACACACTCGATCTAAATGCCGTTCCCATATTGAAAGTCAAATCCCATTTACCGGTGGTAGTAGACCCTTCTCATGGAATCGGAATCAGGGAATATGTACCCCAAATGGCCCTGGCAGGGGTGATGTCCGGTGCTGATGGTATTATATATGAAACCCATGAAATCCCTGAAAAAGCCTATTCAGACGGGCAACAGACTTTGGATTTTGCACAAAGTGCGCTTTTGGCAGACTGGATCAGAAAGACCTTTGCGATGAGAAAGACTTTTGATTTGTTATAATTGAAAGATTGGAAAGTTGCAAGATTGCAAGATTGGAAAATTGAGTAAAGAAGAGATTTAAAAGTTTGAATTAGAAAAAGATATATTGGTTGAAGAAATCTCATGCTTTGCAACTAAGTTATCTCGTCTCTCGCTTCTCGGTTCTCGCATCTTATTTCTTGTTTCTTAACTCTTATCCAAAGCCAAAAACCTTTGAGGTCAAAAAAAGACCTCAAAGGTTACCCTAGTCTCAAATCTCAAATCTCATGTCTCACGTCTAATATCTATCCTTATATTTACAGCCAACAATAATAGCCCAAATATAAAATGACAAATAAACCCAAAGACTGGGTCTTTTTGGACCCGAGATTAAAAAAAATGAGGCAGGATTATGATGCCTACACGGAGGAGGATTTTAAGGTCTGGAAAATCCTCTTTGAGAGACAGATAGTCAATTTGCCCAAAGCAGCTTCCAAAGCTTATTTGGATGGGATTAAGGAAATTAATTTCACCGCAGACCGGATCGCTGATTTTGCTGATGTCAACCAAAGACTGGCAAAAAGTACCGGTTGGGCCATACATGTGGTTCCTGGGTTGATAGATGATGATCTTTTCTTCGGATTGATGAACAATAAGCGTTTTTGTTCTTCCACATGGATGAGGTCCATGGAGCAATTGGATTATCTCGAAGAGCCGGATATGTTCCATGATGCGTTTGCACACATGCCTATGTTGACTAATCAGCCTTATGTCGATTTTCTTGAAAATTTGAGCGGTATTGCACTAAGATTCATTGATGATAAGTGGGCGATTGAGTTGCTTTCAAGGATTTATTGGTTCACTATAGAATTTGGATTGATCAGAGAAGAAGGTGAACTCAAAATATACGGTGCCGGAATATTGAGTTCAGCCGGAGAGACAAAATTCAGCCTTTCCAGTGAACCCAAGCATTATGAATATAACGTCCGGAAAATCCTGAATACTCCTTTCTGGAAAGACAAATTTCAGGACAAATATTTTGTGATTGAAAGTTACGAGCAGCTTTTCCAATCCTTACCCGAAATCGAGGAAGTATTGGAAGAAATGGTCTCCGAGGCAGCGAAGGGGTAAAAAGTTGAAAGGTTTAAAAATTGAAAAATTGAAAAATTGAAAAATTATCAAAATTCTAAAACTTGACTTCTGGGTTAGGTTTAAATTCATTTCTTTGGTCAATCTTCTAATAATTAAACCTTACAACCAATCTAAAATCAACAATCTGAAATCTACAATCCCCCAAATGCAAGTAGCAGTAATCAAATACAACGCAGGTAATGTACAGTCAGTCCTTTTTGCTTTGGAAAGGCTGGGGGCCAATGCTGTTTTAACAGATGATATTGAAACTATTTCCAATGCAGACAAAGTGATTTTCCCCGGACAGGGAGAGGCTAGCACCGCAATGATGTATCTGAAGGAAAAAAAACTGGACAAATTGATCCCCAGTTTGAAGCAACCCTTTTTTGGGGTTTGCTTGGGTCAGCAATTGCTTTGTGATTATTCAGAAGAAAATGACACACCATGCCTTGGAGTGTTTCCGGTTAAAGTCAAGAAGTTTTTACCGGAATCATATGTGGAATTCAAAGTCCCCCATGTAGGTTGGAATAATCTCATAAACTTGAAAACACCCTTATTAGAAGGTTTGGATGAGGAATCTTATGTCTATTATGTACATAGCTTTTTCTGTGAAATAAGCGATTTCACCATCGCACAGACACACTATATCCATGACTTTGCAGCCTTGATGCACAGGGACAACTTCTACGCCATGCAAGCCCATCCCGAGAAAAGCGGAAAAGTGGGGGAGAGGATATTGGAGAATTTTCTATTGAAGACGTGAGACGCTAGACATGAGACATGAGATTGGGGTAGTGTAACCTTTGAGTTCTTTTTTGATCTCGAAGGTTTTAGCCTTTGGATAAGAGTCAAGAGCCAAAAAACAAGAAAAAAGAAGCGAGAACCGAGATGCGAGAGCCGAGAGTC
>NZ_JBGSXS010000013.1:0-24420 GCF_041751335.1 Aquiflexum sp. | reverse complement strand
TGGAAGATCCCTGAACTCCGAATTTTATTCCATTTATAACTATGAAAAAGGGTTAAGGGCCTCACGACCTAAGTCACTTGATTTGAACAGTATAATTGAAATCTTTGGAGAGTTTTCAATTCCGTTGGAATACTACAACGTGTTCCAAATTTTAGGAAGTTTTATTGGGGGTCAGGATTCCATTTTATTTAAGTGGGCGGAATTCTCTACCAAAACCTCAAAATCAAAAATTTCAATTGAAAAAGTACTCAATGGAGTTTTGAAAAGCCCCGTTACATTGAGAGATGCAAGAGAATCAAAGAATCATTATGAAAAAATCCTGCAAAAAGATAAAAGTGTTTACTGTGTTTGGACCGACAAGATAATTGACAATTACCATGTTGATCATATCATACCTTTTTCAATTTGGAAAAACAATGGTCTTTGGAACCTCTTGCCTTCTACACCAAGGATTAATGGAGAAAAATTAGATAAAATACCTTCTTTGACAATAATAGAAAAGAGAAGTGAATTGATAATTTATTATTGGGAATTGATCAAAGAAGTCTTTCCTGAAAGGTTTGAAAGGGAAATTAAACTTTCTTTACTTGGCAATTCATTATCAGGGGAATGGAGAACAAAGGGAATACTAAAGTTGAAAGAGACTTGTAATTATTTGATTTCAAAAAGAGGCTTTGAAGAATGGAATCCAAAAAATTAAACCCCAACTCCCACCTCACTGCCAAAGAACGGGAATACCTTTCCTTCCCTGCAAGGCAGCTTATGAACAAAGGATTGTTGAAAGGTGAAGTTCTTGATTTTGGGTGCGGCTTTGGAAAAGATGTTGAAATACTAAAAGAAAAGGGTCTCGATATCACAGGCTACGACAAACACTATTTTCCAACTTACCCTACCGAAAAATTTGATACCATTATTTGTCTTTATGTGCTCAATGTCCTTTTGCCTGAAGAACAGGCAAGAGTATTGATGGAAGTTTCCAGCTTGTTGAAACCAACGGGTAAAGCCTATTTTGCCGTTCGCAGGGATATTGTTTTTGAGGGTTTTAGAACTCACAAAATCCATCAAAAACAGACTTACCAA
The DNA here is from genome assembly GCF_041751335.1 of Aquiflexum sp. Classification (GTDB taxonomy): domain Bacteria; phylum Bacteroidota; class Bacteroidia; order Cytophagales; family Cyclobacteriaceae; genus Aquiflexum. Next base: position 23,340 of record NZ_JBGSXS010000013.1, on the reverse strand, counting down.
TGCAAAGTCATATTGCCCTACAGCTCAATTTTCAAAAATGACAGTTGTGAGATTTATGAGTATATCCCCTTCAATCAAAAACCAAAGCCTGCGAAGATAGACTGCCCATTTTGTTTTCCGGAAAATGAAACTGAACTGATCACCGAATCAGCCACTGCATTTGCGATTTCTGACAAGTACCCTGTAAGTACTGGTCACACGCTAATCATACCCAAGAGGCATGTGGATAATTATTTTGATCTGACTTTCCGTGAACAGTCGGCCTGTATCTTTATGGTCAATTTTGTCAAAGAATTGCTTCAAAAAAAGTATAATCCGGATGGCTTTAATATTGGCATCAACATTGGCCCTATCGCCGGCCAAACCATCTCCCACGCCCATATCCACCTGATTCCCCGCTACCAGGGAGATGTGGATAAGCCTGAAGGTGGAGTTCGGGGAGTGGTACAGGGGAACAGGGACGATTTCCAAAAGTAAAGTTATCAGGTATATGGGTTAATTGTGGTGCTTCCCAGTATGGCAAATTATATTTCTATACTGACATTAAAACTCAGAGAGATTGAAAGTTATGTTTTAAGTGAATAGATTTATGCGAATATTTGTTAATTTGTAGTATGTGTAAAGAAAAATTAATCACAGGGGTCAAAGTCGCTCAACAAATGAGTAAGGCAAGGAATATTCTAAATAGCCAAGTTATTCCAAGAGAAGAATTGTTTCAAATTCGAAAAAAAGAGGGTAAACTAAGTCAGGAACTTATGACTGCTTTGAAAACAAATGCCTGATTTGACGGTAATAGCGGGATGTAATGGTGCTGGCAAGTCAACTTTTGCATCATCGTTTTTACCTGAGGGGTTAATCTCATTTGATTTTGATAGGATATTTTTAGAGCATTACAACAGCCTTCCTGATAGTGAATTGAGAGAAAAATTTGCCAAAGATCAGACGACAAAAAAATTTGAAACTTTGATTGAAGAATCCATTTCTAAAAGAGCAGATTTTTGCTACGAGACTAATTTTGATTCATACCCCATTTTTTGGCCTAAGAAGTTTAAAGAAAACGGCTACCAGCTAAATTTAATTTTCTTTTGCCTAGCTAACCAAGATATCGCCAAACATAGAATTCAAGTACGCACAGATTCGACCTGACCTTCCGTGAGCAGTCTGCCTGTGTGTTTATGATCAATTTTGTCAAAGAATTGCTACAAAAAAAGTATAATCCAGACGGCTTTAATATTGGCATCAACATTGGTCCTATCGCAGGACAAACTATCCCCCAAGCCCATATCCACCAGATTCCCCGCTACTGGGGAGTTGTGGATAAGCCTGAAGGTGGAGTTCGGGGAGTGGTGCCGGAGAAGAAGGGATATGGTACTTTTAAAAAGTAAAGCCCAGTCTCAATTTACAAATTGTAATTTACATTTTGTAAATTGAAGTAGTCGACTTTCAGATGGACCGGCAAATTTAACCCGTCCAAATCACTCAAACAACACCAGCATACTATCCTTGTCCAAAGCCCCTAGGAAGCTGTCACCTTCGGCGATGACTTCTTTGGCCAATTTGCTTTTGGCCTGTTGCAGTTGCATGATTTTTTCTTCTACGGTATCCTTGCAGATCATCCGGTAGGCGATGACGTGTTTTTCTTGTCCCATTCGGTAGCAGCGGTCTATGGCCTGATTTTCTACGGCTGGATTCCACCAAGGATCCAGGACATACACATAGTCTGCGGCAGTGAGGTTCAGTCCTGTACCGCCTGCTTTTAGGCTGATCAAAAATACCCGCTTTTTCTCCTCATTTTGGAATTGCTGCACCACTTTCTCCCGGTTTTTGAGGGTAGTGCTGCCATCGAGGTAGGCATAGTCTATAAGGTTTTCTTCCAGTTTGGTTTGGACCAAGCTGAGCATTTTGACAAACTGACTGAAGATCAAAATCTTGTGGTTGCCGGTTTTTTCCAGGATATGTTCGATAAGGAGATCGATTTTGACCGATTCGTTTTTGGCTTCGGTATGGTTGACGAGATTGGTGGCATCACAGGCCAAGCGCAATTTGGTCAGTCCCTCTAATACATACATTTTGGAGTTTTCGGCACCTTCTTCCTCTATTTTCTTGAGCAGGTAATCCCGGTATTCGTTGCGGTAGGCATCGTATATTTTGCGCTGAATGGGATTCATCACACAGTAGAGGTACTCTTCCGTTTTGTCCGGAAGTTCGGTCAGCACTTCCTCCTTGGTCCTTCTGAGTACAAATGGTTTGATCTTGTTTTGCAGTTCGGTCAATATTTCTTTGTTTCCGTTTTTTAGTGGCTTGAGGTAGTTTTCCTTAAAGCTGTTGAAAGAATGGAAAAATCCCGGGTTGACAAAGTTCATCTGGGCAAAGAGTTCAGCGAGGCTGTTTTCAATTGGCGTACCGGTCATGGCCATTTTGATCTTGCCGTTCAGCTTGGTGATGGCCTTATACCTCAGGGATTGGGTGTTTTTGATGGCTTGGGACTCATCAGCGATAATGGCATCAAAATGAATTTTACGGAGTAGTTCGAGGTCATTGATGACAAGACCATAACTTGTCAGGATGACCTGATGCTTGCCCAACTCATCAGCGGAATCGTATCGGTTGCCATGGTGGATAAAGTAATCGAGGTGTGGAGCAAATTTCTCCAATTCATTTTTCCAGTTAAACAATAGGGTGGTGGGTGCCACAACCAGGATTTTTGCCTTTTTATTGCTTTCCACCATTTTGCAGATCAGGGCGATCATTTGGAGGGTTTTGCCTAAGCCCATGTCATCTGCCAGGATTCCACCCCATTTGTATTCTTGGAGAAAATTTAACCAATTCAGACCTGTATGCTGATAGTTCCTGAGTTCGGCTTTCAGTTTTTTGGGAACCTTGGCATTTTTGATTTCTGTGAAGCTTTTGAGTTTTTCTTTCTTTTCCTCGATTTCTTTGATGATTTCGGGAAAGCTTTTCGCTTCTTCAAATTCATCCAAAATATGGAACAATGTTTTGGGAACTTTGAAGTTGTTTTTATCTGTATCCCCTGACCGGAAGAGCTTCCCGAATTTTTTCATCCATTTTTCCGGGAGTATGCCCAAGCTGCCATCCTCGAGTTCTATGAATTCTTGGTCGCGGTCCAGGGCTTTTTTGATGTCCCTGAGTTTTACCTTTTGATCTCCAAAGGCCACATTGGCCTGAACTTCAAACCAGTCCTGCGAAGAACCAAACTCCAAAGAGACCACAGGGGGGAAAGGGTTGTATTTTTTGATCTTGATGTTTTCCAGTCCAAACACCCTGACCTGATGAGACTTTAACCTTTCAAAAGCCTTGAAGAACCAAAGTCCTTGCATAAATACATCATGGGTCAGGTGGAAGAATCCTTGGCTTCCGGCATGTTTGAAGTTGGGATGCAGGTCCCTGACAAATTCCAGAAATTCCTCCTCAAATTCTTCGTCCCTCAGGTATATCCTTTTGGTGTCAGCGTCAATAATGCTGCTGCCTTCAAGCGGATTTGAAAATGCTGCGTCTGAATATTTCACTTGAGGCCGGAATATGACCAAACCGGTAAGTTCAGATATATACAGTTGCTTCTGAAGGGGGCCGGTGTTTTCCGCTTGCTTCAATGTTCCTGTTTCATCCTGGATTTCAATGTAATGGGCCATGGGCAAAAGTATGTTTTGGAAGAATGGGTCAAAGTCTTTTTCAAGGACCTGGAAATGGGGAAAGTTCTTTAGGAAAGACAACAACTGCAGGACTTTTTGGTGCTGGAATTTCAGCAGGTGCATTTTGAGATAGACCGCAAAGGCCAGTGTAACATCAAGTTTTTCATCTTTTTCCGATAGTTTTATTTGATGTTCTCCAAATGTAATTTGAACCTCTAAATTGTACAGAACACCTGTTTTGGTCATTCGGATGACTGCCTTTGCATCATGGACCTCCAATGGTTTGTCAAAATGGGACTTTCTGATATTCCGGGATTCGTAAGGGTCTCCAAGGAAAACAAAAAGCGGGTAGTCATTTACTATTTCCAAAAATTGGCGGAATTGCCCAAAAATGTCCAATTGATTTTGCTTTTGTATGGCTTTGTCAATTTTTGCGATTTGGTACATGGCCCTTTCAAGGTTTTCGGTTTTGGAAAGCCTGATGTCGTAAGGGTCCTCAATTTTCTCAAACTTGACCTTAAAGGCTGTTGGGTCATGTTTTGAGCCTTTGGCCATAAAAGGAATGACTTGGAAAAAATTATTATAGTAGCTGTATGCCAATGCGAATCCGGGATTATAGACCCCTATTTCACTTTCCTGATGTGAATGTGTGATAGATGATCGGGAATGTAAAAGTGCGTCCCTTCTGAAATGTTCCTTGAATTGATAAGAAAGTGCATCCAAATCCATTAAGCCTTTCAATTCACCCGAGGTAACCATGATGATCTCATCCTGATCAAAAATAAACTCATAGGCTTTCAGCGGATTTTTGAGCTGATCATATACTCCTAATTCCTTTACACTTTCGATGATACTCTTATCCCTTTGCTTTTGAGTAAGGCAATGAGCATCCCAATTATTATACCTCAAAAGTCTTTCCTGAAACCATTTCAATGTTTGTTTGATGGAATGGGGCTTTTTGTGGTTGCCATCGATGATGATTTTGTCATCAATATAGGTTACGACTACTGTAGCTTTAAAATTATAGCCATCAACTACATACCGTAAACCATTTTCCAGAAAATCTACCTGACGCAAATAAGTTTCATATATCCGAATGTTTGGTTCAACGGGAATCAGTTCATGAAGCCTTTGCAGATCTTCTTCTCTACAGGGAATTTCGATGGGAAAGGAAATCTCTTCCGGCCTTCCGGAACTAATAGGAACAACAGGAGTATATTTTTTGAAATCACTTTTTTTGTTGGCCAACATAAAATGCAGTACTGCGGCCACGTGCTTGCATTCCCCTTCTTCTTCAAAGGCCATACAGGTACATAGAAAAGGCTCATCATCATAATCCGAAAAAAAATCAGGTGTTGGCTGTCCATTCAGATTGATATCCACATCATAATATGGCTCTATATTACCTCTAACCTTAAATTGGAAGGATTGGACATTTTCATCAAAAAAATCATATTTGACTGAACCTTGCTTGTAAAGCACCAATCCTCTTTGACTGAAGGTTCGGTCAAAACCGGCAAGAAGGATTTCAATATGGTGGGTTTCAGATTTGGAAAGGGGCATTTGAAAAGGTTTGTTCAAAAATAGGAATGAGGAGGAAGATGGGAAAGGATGAGGGGGATTTTTTTTGAGAAGCGAGAGATGAGAGGCGAGAAACGAGAGCCAAGAGCTGAGAAGCGAGAGTCGAGAAACGAGAAGCGAGAGCCAAGAGCTGAGAAACGAGAGCCGAGAAATAGCATTTAGATGTTATCCGAAGACCGTGGCTACGGAATTTTGGGAATTGGGTCTTTGACTCAAGCGGAGTGGAGGTAGATCTTCCTTAACAGTGGTTCGAAGGCGCAACCTTCGGACAAAGCAATGTCGTTCATGGCAAAATAATAAAGATCATCAGATTTAAATAAATGGAAATTTTTCAACTTCCTAAAACATTCAGCAATGAAAAACTTTTCCTAAATAGGTTTTAAACCAAATTATTGCCAATTTGAGAAGTACAAGCCTATCGATATCTTGCCACCAATGGAGATTGATTTTTTTAAATTTTATCAATTATAGAACGCATGAAAAAAAAGAAGAATCTATTAAAAAGAGTATTTCTCGCTATTAAAAAGTTATTGACACGTGATCCTGAAAGTAATCTCCCTACTTTTTCCGAACGGGCAGATGGAGATTATGGGAGACAGGGATTGTTGACCACAAGCAGGGAAGAGTTTGAAGCGGAACTTCAAATTTTAGAAGGGACCTTACCGGATGATATTTTTGGAGCTTTTTATGTTTCCCTTCCCGTGGGTTCGGTCAACTCCGGTGGTCTGCCATTTGTCAGCAAAAATCCTGATGGCAGTCGCAATGCCGAACATGGCAGTCCCATCATGAATGGGGACGGAATGGTAATTTTGGTAGATCTCAACCATGAACCTGCCCCTTTGGTCAAAACAAAACTGATGAAAACTCCCTGCTACTATGCGGATGAGGCCACCAAATGGGGTACCAAACACCATGGTCTGATGGGATTTCATAATATGGGAATTACGAGGATGAGTATGGTATTTGGTGCAAGGAATGAACTGAATACCGCTACTGTGCCCGTCAGGTTCAAAGGCCAAAACAACTCCTCAATCCTTGCTACTTATGATGTGGGCAGGCCGTTTATGCTTGACCCAAAATCCCTTGAAATCGTCACGCCTGTTGGAAAATCTTCAGAATGGATGAATGCCCAACCTGCCATGGTCCCTTGGCCTTTTGGGATTGCGCAGACTTCGGCCCATCCAGTTTTTGACCCCATAACAAAGGAATTGTTTACAGTCAATTACAGCAGGGACAAGAGTTCATTTACCCACATGGAACAGACTATCCATCATCTTCGGACCAACAGGGATGAATTCCAATCCTCTTTGGAAGCATTGGCCAAAGAATTGGTCGATCATCCCGATCATTTTCATGTTAAGGCCAAAGTGCATGATTTCTTTAAAAACCTCTCTATCAAAAAAAATGGTGCTGATAAGGAGCCAAAGGTAAAAGGGGAAGTTTTTATGTACCTCTTTAAATGGGACGGAAATGGTCCAATCCAAAGATGGGATGTAGAAGACCAAACTGGGGAAAAACTGATTATCGATGAATGCATGCACCAAATGGGAATCACTGAGGATTTTATCATTCTGACTGATTGCGCTTTTAAATTTGCCATGGACCTGCTTTTTGACAATCCTTTTCCCGGAAATAAATTGATCGAAAGGCTTATCAGAAGGTTGGCCACCGTGAGAATGGAACCCTTTACCCATACGTATATCATCAAAAAATCAGAAATAATTGAGGGTGCAGAAAAAGTAACTGCTTATAAACTCAAAAATCCTATTCCACTTGAAACCATTCATTATTCCTGTGATTATGCCAATCCCGGTGGCATCATAACTTTATATGGCGTACACAATGCCGCTACTTGTATTGCTGAATGGGTAAGAACGTTTGATCGCAGGGCGACAGACGGTAAGCCGGTCGATCCGGAATACTACAGTTTGTTTGCAGTGGGAAGTATGGATATCAGCCGTTTGGGAAAATGGAAAATCAATACCAACACATGGGATATTGACAACGATAATTCTATCATTTATGAAAATCCCGGCAATTACGAAGAGGACAACTTGGGGCCCAATACATGGACTATCGTGCTGTATACCTATAGGGATATGATTTCGAGTGATAAGGTGGTGCCCACCATCAAACAGCTATGGTACGTCAGCGATGGTACGGACAATAACTTGTTGACCAAATTTGTCTATAGACTTTACAAAAATTATCCACATAGAAAATTAAAGTTGAAGGAGATCAAAAAGGTGACCAAAAAAGAACTTCCTTTTAGTGTGACACGGATCAACCTCCAAACCATGCAGCCGGAGGATTACTACCAATGTGCACCGAAAACTTATATCAGAGGAGTACAGTTTATCCCAAGGAAAACCCCGAATCCCGGCATTCCTGAGGAATTGGACGGCTATCTTTTTGCCCCTGTGGAGGTTGGTATTGAAAGTGGCGGTATTTGGTCTTTCACAAGTCAATTCTGGATTTTTGATGCACAGGATATTGCCAAAGGGCCAATTTGTAAAATGGGTCATGAAAAACTGGTTTTTGGATTTACCTTACATACCTCTTGGCTTCCTCAAGCGGCCACAAATGAACAGCAATATATCATATCGATCAAAGAAGATTATGAAGAGGTCATTGACAATATCCCCATGAAAGCAGACAGGGAATTTTTGAAAAAATTCTTTGAAGCGCACATTTACGATCACTTTTCATGAATGAAATACCTGAAATAAAGCAATTGAAGATAATCTCTGAAAACCAGAGAAGCCGGGTCTATTTGGCGGAGGGAGACAATGGTCAGCAAATGCTGATCAAAGAAGACCTTTCGGGAGATTTATCCAGATTGCACAATGAAGTGTTTATTTCTTCATCCCTAAATGACGGGTATTTTGATTCCAGAATGATGCTTTACAATGGAAACGTGGTTTTGATGCGGAACTATGTAACAGGAAAAACGCTCAAGGAATTGATTCCCGAAGGCGGAATGGAATCGGAGGTTTTTCTGAATTCCGCTATACAGCTTGCCAATGTATTGCAGAACCTCCATCAACAGTTTGTTATTCACCATGATATCAATCCCAAAAACATCATTTTTGACATTGAGCATAAAGGTTATTTGATCGACTTCGAATTCAGTTCTGTCCTCAACAGCATTGAGATTTCATATGAACAGTCTCAGACCATCAAAGGCACTGTAGAATATATGTCTCCTGAACAGACAGGCAGGATGAACAGGAAGATGGATTACAGGTCTGATTTTTATTCGTTGGGTGTGACATTTTATGAAATGATCACCGGGAAATTACCTTTTGAAAATGAGGATGTTTTGGAGATGGTCCATTGCCACCTTGCGCTTAATCCACGTCAACCAAGTGCTGTCAAACCTTCAGTACCTGAGGCCATAGATGCAATAATTTTGAAGCTACTTTCAAAGAATGCAGAAGACCGATACCAGTCCTTAAAGGGTCTGCTGATTGATCTCAATCTTTGCCTGAAGTACTTGGAAGAAACAGACACTATTCCGGAATTTGAGGTGGGCAAAACTGATGTAGCTTCCAAACTGACTATTTCCCAAAAACTCTATGGAAGAGAAAAGGAAATTGAAAAATTGAAAGAAAGCTTTGATCTTGCCAGTCAAAACAATAAAGTCCTTGTTACCATTGGAGGCTACAGCGGTACAGGTAAAAGTGTACTTTGTTATGAGCTCCACCGGTTTATCAGCCTGAAAAATGGATTCTTTCTAAGCGGTAATTTTGATGCATTGGACCGGCAGACGCCATATCTTGCATGGATCAAAGCCTTCAAACAGTTTGCAGATTGGTTGATTGCACAGCCTGAAAAGGAGCAGAAAACCTGGGCGAATAAGTTTCAAAGAGAATTAAAAGGTCTTGGCAATATCATCATTGACCTAGTCCCAAATCTTGGATATATCCTTCCCAAGCAATCTGAATTAGTGGATCTCAGCGGTTTTGAAAATCAACAACGGGTACAATATACTTTCAATGCTTTTATTAAATGTCTGGCCACTTCAGAAACCCCTTTGGTGTTTTTTCTGGATGATTTTCAATGGGCAGATGAGGCTTCCTATGAATTGCTCAACAGTATCTTCAATAATTATTCTTTGGGCAACCTGCTTATCCTGATTACATACAGAGATAATGAAACCACCGAATTCCATCCGTTTCGCAGAACTATTAACAATATCAAATCAAGCCATAGTGAGGAAAACCTCCTGATTGAAGAAATTATACTCGATCCTTTGAAGCAGGAACATGTTTCAGAATTACTGTCTGATACCTTGAGAATGGGTAATTTGGAAGTTTCCTTATTATCAGAGTTGGTTTATAGCAAAACAAAGGGGAACGCTTTCGCATTGACCAAATTATTGGAATCCCTTTACAGGCAGAAATTGCTGCAATTTGATTATCAGAGCAAGATATGGAAATGGGATTTGGCAAAAATCACGAATCATAACATCAGTGACAACATCATAGATTTGCTGTTATACACCATAAAAGACCTGGATAATGAAGCGCTTAAAATGGTCAAGATTGCTGCGGTTCTGGGATTTGAGTTTTCATTGGAACAGATCTCTTCGATAAGCGGAAAAAATCCTTCGGCAATTCACCGTGACTTTTGGCCCATGATAAAGGACATGTCATTACTTCCTGTAGGTAACGATTATCATTACCTTCCGGAATTTTATGAACAATCCAATCGGGATGTCAGGTTTAAATTTGCCCATCCCAGGATTCAGCAAGCTGTATATGACCTGCTTGATGAAGATGAAAAAAGTACTTTTCATTTTAATCTCGGGCTCATTTATTTAAAAAAGCAACTGGAAACCGATGCTGAAATTGGGATCATTGATATGGCAAGACATTTTTCTATCGGTTTTTCTCATGTGCCCACTTCAGATGATAAATTTCAGATCGGTAGGATTCTTTTGGCTGCCGGGAAGATGGCTGCACAAGCTGCGTCTTTTGAAGTGGCATTGGGATTTACTGAAAACGCCCTATTGTGTCTGAAAGATGATATTAGCAGAAAAGACAAATTCCTGATCTTGGTCAAATTGCTGGAATATTCATTTTTGATAAAAAATAAACCCCGGCAAGAGGAATACAGAAAAGCTGCAATGTCCCTTGCCGATACACCTGCCGAAAGATTGTTGGTTTATGAAAATCTGATAAGAGGATTGGATTATGGCAATCATCCTCAAGAAGCTGTACAGATGGCAAGAACGGCATTGGCGGAGGTGGGAATTAGCATACCGGAAAAGGCAAAAAAATGGCAGATAATTTTTCAGGCCATCAAGCTTCAGATTTTTTTGCCCCCAAGTAAGTTTGGACAAATCGCCAATTTACCTTTAGTCGAAGATGATTTAGTAAAGGGAATATTTAGAGTGTTGATGGTTTCTTTGCCTCCATACTTCTTTGTGAATATCGAAACTTACCCCCTGTTGATATTCAAAATGATTGAGCTTACGCTGAAAAAAGGTTGTGCCCCGGAATCCAGCCCCGGATTTGCTTCTTATGGGTTGATTCTATCAGGTGCGATGAAAAAACCAATAGATGGGTATCAGGTAGTCAAAGAATCCTTTAAACTCCTTTCAATCAAAGGGGCAGAAAAATATGCAGCTACCAATATCATGGTGGATATTAGTTTCACCTCATATGTAAAGGAGAATATTAGGGATAAGATCGCCATGTGCCACGAAGGATTTCAAAAAGGAGTGGTGGCAGGAAATATGGAATATGCAAGTTGGAACCTCCTTTTTGGTTTTTTGATAAAATTTGATTTGGGATGTGATTACTTGAAACTGATTCAGGAAGCAAAAGAAGTTGGCAATTTTCAAAAACAATACAATTTCCGAAATCAGGAGGCACTCAATGGTGCAAGTTACAGCGCATTGAAGATGATTACTGTTGAACCCCAAAACTTAGAGTTGGAACTTCAAAAATTCAATGAAACCAAAGACGAATATTTTATTTCTGCCACAAAAGAAAAAAATGAGGTTTATCTGTATTCTTATTATGGCGTAAATGCCCTTATCAATCTTTGGTATGGAAAATACCACCATGCCTTTGATTTATTTGAAAGTTACTGGTCCAATGCCAAAAATCAGGTACCCACTTATTTTATCCATAGTTACAATTTTTCCCGACTTTTAAATGCCTCAATGTTAATTTTACAATCAGGTGATAGTTCATATAAGGGGACTAATCTTGTAAAATTCATTAAGAATGGGATAAAGAGTTTAAAGGAAAGTGCCAAGTTGAATCCTGTGACCTGTCAGCCACTTTGGATGTTTTTACAAGGGCAATTGGATTTGATTATCACCGGTAAGGTCAACCATCAATATTTTGAACAAAGTATTGAAATGTTGGAGGAGTTTGGGAATATCAGGCTCGATGTTCTTTTTTGTGAAATTTATTCTGATCATATCAAAACAACCGATAAGACCAAATATGAATATTATAGGAACCGTGCCATTATTAAATCCAAAGAGTTGAATACGTTTGCCAAGTCATTTTTACTTATGAGTGAACTGGAAAGTCAAAATCCAGTCTCTGTCAAAGACAAAGGTTCAAGTAAGGGATCTTCCTCTTCCTCCTTGGAACTCTCAACCATCGATACCAAAACCCTGATCAAAACCATGCAGGCCTTGATTACCGAGATCAAGGTAGAAAGCCTCTTGGAGAAACTTCTGACCTATGCAATGGAAAATACAGGTGCACAGGAAGGACATTTTATCATCAATAGAAATGGCAAATGGGTGGTAGAGGTTTCTACAGCAGCCAATCATAGATTACATACAAGTTTTCCCAGGACTATGCTGCAAGAGAGCAAAGAGATTAGTCAGGCAATTCTTAATTATACCAAAAAAACCAAAGAACCATTGGTTATATCCAATGCTTCAGTGACCAAGCCTTTTGATGAAGATAAGGTAGTCAAGGCAAGAAATATCTTATCAGTCCTTTGTATTCCATTTGTTAACCAATCCAAAATATCGGGTATAATATACCTCTCCCATAGTCAGACTTCTGAAGCCTTCAAGGAAGAACATGTGAGTCTTATGCGTCTGATGGCAGGGCAGATAGGGGCTATAATCGAAAATGCCCTGTTGTATGAAAACATGGAAAATTTGGTCAAGGAAAGAACCTACCAACTCGAACAGGAAAAACACAAGAGTGAAAACTTACTACTGAACATACTTCCAAAAGAAGTGGCCCAAGAATTACTGGAAAAAGGTAAGGCTTCGGCAAGATTGTATGAGCGTGTTTCGGTGATGTTTATTGATATCATGGGCTTCACCCAAATCGCTGATAAAATGACTCCTGATGATCTGGTCAAAAACCTGGATAGAATTTTTTCAGGATTTGATTCCATTACCACAGAATTTGGATTGGAAAAAATCAAAACCATCGGAGATGCCTATATGGCGGCGGGTGGTATCCCTGTGGCAAGCACTGACCATTTGGAAAGAATAATTCTTTCGGCATTTGAAATCAGGGATTTTGTAAAAGAATATAATGAAGAGAAAAGAAGAAGAGGAGAGGCTTGTTTTGAGGTAAGGATCGGTATCCATATAGGCCCGGTGGTCGCAGGAGTCGTGGGCGACAGGAAATTTGCCTATGATATTTGGGGTGATACTGTCAACATTGCTGCTAGAATGGAAGAGAATTCTAAAGAAGGCAAAATCAATGTCTCTGAACATACCTACAAGCTGATTTCGGAAACCTTTGATTGTGAATACAGGGGAGAAATTCCTGTCAAGAACAAGGGAAATATGAAGATGTATTTTGTCAATGGAAGACGTGAGACGAAAGACATGAGACGTAAGATTTAAGACAAAAGAATCAACGCTTGTCCCGAGAATACCAATGACATTATCAGAGCAGCCGTCATGCTGATCCCGATGGCTATCGGGAGAAGCATCTCACGATGATCAGGAAATGTAATATAATCATAAATAGAACCTCGTTATCCGAAGTCTGTGGCTTCGGATTTTTGAATATTGAGTCTTTGGTCCAAGTAGTTTGGAGGTAGAACCTTCTGACTCAGTGGTCCAAAGGCACAACCTTCGGACAACAGTTTCGAACGGTAATTCTTTAAAGGTTTCCTTTTCCCTCGATAAGGAAATTGTTTATCTTTAGTTTATGTCTGAAGGTTCAAAAGGAATTATCATCGCATTTTATGTGGCTTTTTCAAAAGGAAAGGCCGATGAAATGGTGTCACATTATCACAATGATATTGTTTTCGAAGATCCGGCTTTTGGGCAGTTGAAAGGCGAGGAAGCAAAAGCCATGTGGAAAATGCTGATCGAACGGAGTAAGGGAAACATCAAAATCACTTTTTCTCAGGTAGAGGCTGATGCTGCCAAGGGAAGTGCGCTTTGGGAAGCAGCCTATGTTTTTGGACCTGACAAAAGGAAAGTGGTCAATAAAATAATAGCAACATTTGAAATCAAAGATGGAAAAATTATCCGTCACACCGACCGTTTTGAGGTTTGGAAATGGGCCAGCCAGGCTTTGGGTTGGAAAGGTTGGTTGCTAGGTTGGACGCCCGTCATGAAAAAACAAATCCAAAAACAGTCGAGGGCTTTGTTGAAAAAGTATTTGGAGAAGGGTGTTAGCAAGTTGTAAATGCTGTTTTTTTGGTTTATTTATGAAATAGCCCCTCAATCGTGACCGTTTGCCCATATTCAAATTTTTTTTTAATCCTTTCCCCAAAACCCTAGGCAATTGGCACGTGTGGATTTCTGGTTGTTCCAATTTTTTACCGATAATTTGTTCCTAAAAAAGAATTAAAATTTCCAGCTGTTTACGGTCGGATTAGATAGAATGGTTTTCTTCAATTTACAAATGGATGACTTAAAAATGAATATATTCTTGACCTTTAAAAATTATATTTGAGTGAAAAACATCTTAAGGCCTTGTGTTTGTCATTAACCTAATTCGGACTTTTGCGGTGCATGGTGGCCTGTTCATAGGAATAGGACAGTTTGATCAGTACTCCTTCATCGAAAATCCTTCCCAAAAACTGTAAACCAGCTGGTAGATTTTCAGCCGTAAATCCCATGGGAACAGTAAAAGCAGGTTGCCCGGTATGTGGGGAGATAACCTGACTGTTATCCCCTCTATATTCTTCCTCAAATAATTCTATTCTTGCAGGTCTATTATTCCAGGTTGGATATACCAAAGCATCTAATTCCAGTTCATCCATTTTCTTTTCGATAGCCTCCCGAAATGCGATTCTTCTGCTATCCGAATAGGCATCTGCACAAGCAATTTCAGGATTTTCCCTACGAAGGGTATTGGTAGACAAGCGCTCCAACCTAGCTTTGGTATAGGTTGAATGGGTACCAATGCGCATGATATCCTCTAAGGATTGGATCGTGTCTTTTTTGACATAGGTTTTTAGAAAATCTTCCAGATCCAGACGAAATGTTGGGCACCATTGGTCTTGGCTGAGCTGCTCAAAATCGGGAATTTCTACATTTTGAATAATTTCAGCCCCTTGTTCTTCCATATCAAACAGTGCTTTTTCGAAAAGAGCATAAACCTCATCATCAGGATTATTTTCAACCAGGTTTTTCAATACCCCTATTCTTGCACCCTTTAGCCCTTCCCTGTCTAGATATTGGATGTAATTGGAAGGGATTTTTCCATTAGCGTTTTGGGTTAATGTATCTTTTGGGTCGTACCCGGCGATCACTTCCAACATTTTCACTGCATCCTCGACTGTTCTGCACATGGGGCCTACCACGTCATTTCTGAGATATAGCGGTACTATTCCTTCTCTGCTGACCAATCCTAAAGTGGTTCGGAAACCGACCAACGAATTGTGGGAAGATGGTCCCCGGATGGAGTTTCCGGTATCTGTGCCTAAACCAATAGTACCAAAATTTGAAGCAATGGAGGCACCTGTGCCACCACTTGAACCGGCAGGAACATAGTCGAGATTATATGGATTTCGGGTAATTCCTACCGTTGAACTCTCCGAATGCATGGGACTGAATGCCCACTCGGCCATATTGGATTTGGCAATGATAATCGCTCCTGCTGAGATCAATTTCTTGATAATAAAGGCATCTTCTTCTGGATAAAAATCCTGCAAAGCCAGAGATCCTGCTGTGGTGGGCAACCCGATTGTGTTGATATTGTCTTTGACGATAAGGGGAATGCCGTGAAGTGGGCGCAGTGTTTTTGTTTTTTGAAATTCCTCATCCATTGCTTTTGCTATCTCCATGGCATCGGGATTGATCATACTGATGGAATTGATTGCCGAGTCCATGTTCTCAATCCTATCCAAATAGGACTGTACCAATTCCTGGGCAGTAAATGTTCCATTTTGATATGCCGCATGGATTTGGGAGATGGTGAGTTCTTTGATATCCAAGGATTGTTTTTCTTGGGTTTTACATCCAAAGAATAAAAACGCCACAACAATACAAAGGGTGATTTTTTTGTGAAAATTTATTTGGAGTTGTGTCATTGGTAGTAAGGAAAATTGGCATTTACAGAAAGGGGATTGACATCAAATTTCTCCTACCTACGGCAGGCAGGCGTCATCCTGAGTCCCCAACATTTTTAAAATGTTCAGAAAAGGAATGACATTAGGTTTCTCGTCATCCCGAGGCACGAGGGATCTCTAGGGGTTCTATATATATTCATTTTATCATTTACTGTTCCTCAGGAGACCCTTCTCCCGATAGCCATCGGGATCAGGGTGACGGCAGCTCCGGAATTCTGTCATTGGTATTTCTTAAGGTCTTGTTTGATCAATTCTTTATCTCCAAAACTCAGTTTATAAATGTCATCAAAGATACCCATCTATTTGCGCTTTCAGCAAAAGGAGATTTTCCTTTCGGGTTTCTATTCTTGATATAAGGTTGAAGCACCGTCCCAAATCTCCAATGACAAATGCTTCAAAACGAGGGTCATAGAGAACTTTTTCATAGTCACTTTTGATATCGCGTCTGTCTTCAATCGCATGAATCAAATCATAAAATTTTGAATTTCCTTTTTCAGCTATGACCATAGCCCCGGAATTTGTGGATATATGGATAGCAGAAATCTCAGCCATGACAGGCTCAAAACTATTGCTGATGAACTCGGTGATGGAGGTCATAATGATTTTGATTTTCTCAAAATCAGCATAGTATTGGTTGAGTGATTTCAGGATTTCTTTTTGCCTGAAATTGCTGAATGACCCAGATGATTTTGCAGATTCAAAGGCAGTGGAATAGCTCGTAGCAGCTTCTGAATAATAAAGCGGCTCTATCAATATTCCGAACTTTTCTGCTCCCATTTTATCAGCCGGATTTCTCAGATAAGTCAATAACGTGGATAAAATCTCAATCCGATTCTGATGAAATTCAGTAAGAAAATCCAGCTTTTCAAGGTCTTTGTCCAAATCGCTGAGAATATTGACATAAAAATCAGCTTCCTGATTTCTGTATTTCCGGTTTTCATTCCAGGTATTGATTTGGAGGGCAATGAGGATACCGATTACGACGAGGAAAATTTCTCCAAGGGCGTAGGCGAGGTATTTTGTGATTCTGTTTTGCTGAAGGAGTCTTTGGCGGATTTTTCGGAAAAGTGAGATCATATCATTTGCAATTTTCTTTTGGTTGAAGGATTTTTCATCAATCCAGTCTTTTTATTTCGATCTCTAAATCATGGATCATCGATGATACTGATTTCCTAAGGTTTTCATAAAAGAAGTCGATATAGGATCTGGTACGATTTCGTTGGGTTTTAAGAAAGAACAAATAGGTGTGATCGGTTTTGAGGGACCCAAAGTCCACTGGAATCATACTTCCTGAAAATGTATTATCTGAATTCGGATAGTTATAAGCCTCTTCAAATCGACCGGGCAGGATATGCCTCATCCCATACTGGACCTCAGCTAATTCCTCTGCCTCTCCTTGTAGGAAAAAATCATACTGAGAATCATATAGCGAGATCAACTTTATCCGAAGGTTTGTGTTGGAAATAATTTCCAGGCCTCTGGATTTAGCTGTTTCGAAGGAGCTGGTAGAATGGATAAAATGCATTGGAAGCAGAGTGTAATTGAAATGCGAACTCAGGGAATCATGGTAAGACCCGTCATTTTCTAATACCTGAAGAATAACTTCAAAAGCTTTCTGGCTTTTTTGAAGTTCTTCCATATTCCAACTTATTTCCGCTAAATCCGCCATAAGTTCAGTTTTGCAACTTTTCAGGATTTCGAGTTCCGTCCTTTTTCGGGTCCGAGTTTCGCCATAATTTGAAAGTTCAAAGGCCCCATAGATACCGATGATCAGCACAAGGATTTCCATGAAGTATTCCGGCCATTTTTCTTTGAGGGTGGTTAGGATTCTTTTCATTTTTTGAGTTTTTTTTGGATCAGATCTTTTAGTTTCTGGTTCTGGGTCAGAACAGTTTCGATATTGGATTCTGTATTTTTGGTCTTAATGGATGCTTCCAAAAGTAATTGTTGAAATTCCGGCGATTTGGAAAGGAGTTTTAAACCGTCTTTATAGACAAATTCAAGGGGTACTGCTCCCTTGACAGTATTGTCCTGGCTTCCAAAATAATTGGACAATTGGTGGACTTTTTTATTGGCCAAAAAGACTCGAATTCTGTTTTCCAATAACCCGGCATATTCTGAATAGGTAAAATCAAGATCAATTAAGTATCTGGAATATGTGTTAATCTCTTTCCTGATATCTTCATTCGATATTTTGTCAGCAACAAAAGGATCATTCTTTATCGCTATTGGATTATAATAAATCAGTTTCCTGATCAAGTTGGGATCTTCAATTTCCAAGTCCATTCCATTTACCCCGGTTTCATAGAGCACTTCATGTAGGATATTTATTTGGGTCAAGGTAGCCAGGTTGTCGCTGAAGGAGAGAGAATCCGCTCTCAAATCCTGGATAAGATTTTTTAAAACGACCTGTTCTGATTGATTTGCCTTATAAGCCTCATTGGCATTATTGATTTGTAGGGCAATCAGAATCCCAATGACGACCAATAAGATTTCGCCAATGGCGTATTTGAGGTAGTTGCCTATCTTGTTTTCCTCGAGGAGTTTTTGGCGGATTTTTCTAAAGAAATTTAACATTGGCAGTTCATTTTTTTAAAGATGTTTTCTAATACTTATGGCTGTTTTCCATATAAAACCCTGAGCGTTCTGCTGATGGAAGCAGCTACCACCGAATTATGTGTTTCATTCTCGAAAATATGGGAAGACAGGTTCAGTCCTTTGTAATTCCTGTTTTGGAGAGCATCTGCAAAAGCTGTCATTTTTGAAATCATAGATGCGCCTTCCAAACTTCCAACTGTCATAAATACCTGCGCATCCAAGGTGCTGTTTTTCGTAGAAAAGGATTTTTCAAGGTCAAATATTTCATTACTGTTCCACCAAAACGAAGGACTAAGGATGCCAAATCTGGAAAAAAGATCCGATGTGGTGAACAAACAATATCCCGCAAACAACCCCCCAAAGGAATGTCCCGAAATACCTCTGTCCGCACTGGTATTGTAATGGGAATCTATAAATGGAATGATTTCGTTTTGGATGACATCCAGAAAAACCGACCCGCCTCCTGATACCAAGGATCCTTCAGGCAGATCGAAATATTGAAGGTAGGCAGGATTGGTGTCACTTTTGGGGTCCGAAGAAGGAGTGTAATCCGCCCACCGGTTGGTCATCCAAGGTTCATAAGACCGCTCCCATTCATCACCTATTCCGACGATAATCACCTCTTCAATTTCCCCAAACATATCCAATAAGGTTCGGGTAGCATGGGCAATCGGAAATGAAAAACTTCCATCCAAGAGGTATAGTACCGGATATTTTAAACTGTCAGCAGGAGAATAATGTGGGGGCAGAGATACGGCCAAATGGTAACTTTTGCCGTTGGTTGTGGAGTGAAACAGGTGTTGTTCCTGCTGATTGATAACAGGGACAAGCCCTTTTTGTGCCGTTGCCTCAAAGGAAACGGTGATGATAAAAATTATTGGAAGGCAAATTTTGCGGAAAAATATTACCATAGGAATTGAGGATTTGATGCTTTTTTAAAACAATGTCCCTTTAGGTCGAAGATCCCGATACTTTCGGGGGACAGCATATCGGTAGAAAATGGGTGGATAGCAGGAATTAGCGTGCCGTAGGCCTGCCTGTCCGATAGGCAGGTACGCAATATGATTTGTAATGCGGAAAGGTTCCTCATATATTCCGTACCTAAAGGCACGGTGGGGTCATCGCTAATTGTTTTTTCTACCCATATATAGTCCCTATAGGGACTGCCTTCTTTATTTTCCTCAAGGAGTTTTTGGTAAACTCCTGCCTTGTCGGCAGGTAGGTTTCGGAGGATTGAAATCATAGAAACTTTCATTTAATAATTATCGGCTTTGCGGTGTAAGCGGCACTTAGAAATTTCCAAGTTCCCCCTTCCTTAAGCAAAGTGAAATAATCCATATTGTGTGATTGGGCTTTTCCCTCCCGGTACAGGATGGCATCTGCCCTCACAAAGGCCAATTGCCCCTCGCTGATATGGATGGTGTAATTGGATACCGGCTCGGTAAATGGAGAATGATTCTCGGTTTTACTGGCCAAATAATCTTCAATAGTGGTGGTAAACGTATTCCATTTTCCTTCCCTAAAACTTGCCCCACCAATGGTTGCCCTTGCCAAAAACATAGGCTCAATGGCCTCCAAATCCCCGTTTCCAACTGCAGTTAAAAAGCTTTCCACCAATTTCTTGACAGCAGCTTCATCAGATTCGGCTGAAAGTCTGTTTTCCTCAGATTCATAAATGTATCTGATCCCATCATAAAAGCCCGGATATGGCACATGACCGTAATCGGCATAGGTGACATATTTGTAATAAATCTTTTCCCCCAACCGGGATTTGATCAGTTCGGAAAAGTCCGCCAATTGCTTGTGGATAACCCGATCGGCGTCATAGGGGTCGTTTAGGGAATTGGCCATAAAGATTTTTCTGCCCTCAAAATCGGCTGGTTTTTGAAAAGCCTTTTCGCTCAAGTCGAGAAAATAATCGTTGCTTTCTTCAAACCAACCCGCACTGTGTCCGATATAGGCTTCAAATAAGGTCGGTTTGGTAAGCAAGGCATACAATGTAAAAAGACCACTCAAGGACTGACCTTTCAGAATTCTTTGCCCGTTGGTACGGTAGGTTTTTTCGATGGAGGGGATCAGTTCCTTTTCGATAAATGAAAGGAAATCCTCGGCCCGTGGTGGACCGGGATAGCCATTGGCCACCACAGGCATCATATCCCGGTTGCGGTCTGTGTTCACAATGGCCACGATGATCATTTCCGGGGACATTTTCCTTCCCTGCAATCTCATTAGGTCTGAAAGGGCATTGATAAGTCCATATTCCGAACCATCGAGCAGGTACAATACGGGATAGGAGAGACCGGAAGTTTGGTAGCCATCAGGAAGATGGATTAATAGCTTTCTGTTTTCCTGAAGGATCTTTGATTGGATACTTTCGTGGAATCCTATTTTGAAGGATATATCCTGTGCAAAGAGACCTTCTGACTGATTCCATCCCAGGAGGATCAAGAGTAAAAGAAAACTTCTAAGGATTTTTTCCATGGTCAGTCGAGTTTATATTCTGAATGAATCAATTCCAATAAGCGAGCTGCGTCAGACTTTAAGGATTCCGCTCTGAGGCTATTGCCTTTGGTCATTTTGGATAAGTAGTGGATTTGGAAAGCAACCTCATTGATCGTGGCAAAATCATCGGTAATCAATTGTGGATTACTAGTAGGGATGACGAATCTCATTTCTGAATCCATGGTTTTATTCAGTTCTGAAGAATTAAAGACCTTTCCGCCCATTTCGCGGAAGGTGGATTTGGTTCTATTGTCATTTTCATCCCATCCCTCCAGAACTTTTACCTTTTTCTCATAGGTAAGCAAGGAATTGACTACGTTTCTTTTTTTAAGAAGCCGAAGATTCCCCGCATTTTTCAGCTGTTGTATGGTACCGTCAGCGTAGAAAAATGCCTGTTCATTAAATACTTGCCTGGCCAAAAAGTAAATCTGATTTCCAAAAAGGGTTCGCTGATCAGAAAGTATCATTTCTGCCAAAGAATCCATGAGTACACTCTTTTCTTTTCTAAAATTGATATATAAGCTGAGATTCGTGGTGTCTGTCTTTAAGTCTTCAACTAGAGAAAGGATATATTCTTTTTCAATCTTTTGGGCACTGAGAGATTCCCGATAATTCTCTGCAAGAAATCCACAGAAAACGGCCAGGAAAAGCATGAAGAATTCCTTGATGTAAGAACTCCAGTTTCTCTTTTTCAGGGAGCTGATCACCTCTTTGTTGGAAAGGTCTTTTTCTTTTTCATGGGCTTGATTTTCTTCCATTGGCTTAATTTTCAAGTGCGACAAACAACTGCGATTGGATAAGCCAAGTCCCGGATTTTTTGGTCCATTGGGCGGAGTACTTCCCTCCCACTACTGCCTCATCCGAACCTTCTACATATCCTTTCCAGGTTCCAGTTTCCCATGCCAACATAGTTTTCGGATTGACCAACACTTCATCCGGAGTCCGGATCCAATACATTCTCGGGCCGGTCGATTTTTGAATATACTTCATCAATTCCTTTTTTACGGAAATCAAGGTGCCTGCCCCTGTGGTTATCAAGGCATTTTCGGTGGAAAAGGTCGCATTCAAATCCTCATCAAAAACCCGAAGTGCCTGATTGGAAGCTTCTCTTTGCGCAAGAATCTGTGATACCTCAGCCTCCTGCGCATAAGATAAAGTGACTATTAAAAACCCTATCAGGGAAAGGTGCGTTTTTCTTATCCAACTCATTGCTTATCCCTGTAATGATTGAACCAACTCAAAATAGCCGCTGATTTACTCATCAGCATGCTGGGTCGATTGACCAATCCATGGGAAGCATTTGGAATGCGGACCAAAGCAGATTCCACGCCTTGGAGTTTGAGGGCAGCATAATACTGTTCGGATTCAGAAATGGGCGTACGAAAATCCTGCTCTCCCGTCAGTAGCATGGTTGGGGTTTTTACATTGCCAACCAACGATAAAGGCGACCTTCTCCAGTAATTCTCCTGATCCTCCCATGGCATTTTTCCAAACCAATACTTGGCAAAGAAAGCCGGGTTATCCGCATGAAGCACAAAACTCGTCCAATTGATCACCGGCTTGGCCACCACAGCAGCTTTGAAGCGATCTGTTTTTCCAACAATCCAAGCTGTCAAAACACCGCCGCCTGAACCTCCTGTGACAAACAGGTTATCCGTGTCGATAAAGCCTTTTTCGATAACAGCATCCACTCCGGAGATCAGGTCATCGTAATCATGATTGGGATAGTCATGGTGAATGGCATTGCCAAATTCCTCTCCGTAACCAGTGCTTCCTCGCGGATTGGTATAGAGGACCACATAACCTGCCGCAGCATAGTTTTGGATTTCGTAAGCAAAGGAAGGTCCGTACATGGCAAAAGGACCGCCGTGGATTTCAAGGATAAAAGGATATTTTTTACTGGAGTCAAAATCGGGAGGAGTCACTATCCAACCTTGGACTCGCTTTTGGTCAAAAGAAGATTCCCACCAGATTTCTTCGGTTTCCCCGATTTTCCGGAAGGAAAATAGGTCGTCATTGACTGCCGTCAGTCTTTTGGTCTCCCCATTATTCCAGATGGCCAAATCAGCCGGATGTTCCGGTCCACCTTGAGTAAAAGCAAAGCTGTTGTTGGCAGAGACGGTGAATGTTCCCGCATTGTAAGGCCTTCCCAAGTCCAATCCACCAAGCCCTTCGACCAGGGTTCTGATTTTTCCGGACAATGCTACATGCCCTATTTTGGTATCCCCAAATTCATCGTATTGGAAGTAAATGCCTTTGCCATTTCCTTCCCATTGAGGATTACTTGCGTCACGGTCCAGGTCCGCTGTCATGTTTTTCATACCGGTTCCATCCGTATTCATAATGTATAGATTAGTTACCGTGTAACCCTGAAAGGTATCATCATGACCTGTGAATGCAATCATTTTGCCGTCAGGAGAAAGTATGGGATTCCCATCCGGTCCAAACCTTGAGGTCAAGGCTTTAACCTCACCTG
>NZ_JBGSXS010000012.1:0-9320 GCF_041751335.1 Aquiflexum sp. | reverse complement strand
ACTATCTTGGGTTTGAGATTGAAGAAGAAGCAGTTTGGTTTTATTTGGAGGCATTGAAGGTTCCCATACCTCAGGTAGTCCAAATTCGAAATGAAGTCTTGATCGAACATTTTGAAGGACAACAGAATATTGTCAATTTTTATAAAGATCAGAAACCAAAAAGCTTGATATTGTATAAGGGAAAAGAAATAGGGACCTTGAATTTTTGATAAATTGCGGTATTTGTGCCTTTAGGTACAAAATATATCCCGTACCTAAAGGCACAGAAATCTCACGAAATCAAACTTTTTCTACCCATATTTTGCCCCTAAAGGGGCTGTTTTTTTGTCGTATTTCAGGGGAAATTCAATAAAGCCCTTCATTTAACCATGACCGTCCCACATTTTTTACATTTGGTATGTTCTGGATTGCTCCAGAATCTTTCCATTATCGGTGGCAATTGATTTACTATATCAGTGATTTCAGCATACTCTTCATAGAGTTTATTACCGCAATTTTCGCAGTGCCAAATGAAGCCGTCTTTCTCGCCGGGTTTGCGGTACCTTTCTATCACGAGACCAATGGTATTGGCAGGCCTTCTTGGGGAATGTGGGGTACGGGCCGGCAATAGAAACATCTCCCCTTCTCCGATTTTGATGTCCTTGACCTCTCCTTCATCCACTACCTTTAAGGTGATTTCTCCCTCTACCTGATAGAAGAATTCCTCCCCTTCATTATAATGAAAATCCTTTCTGGAATTGGGCCCACCAACTACCATGACAATAAAATCATCATTTCCTTTGTACATCACCTGATTGCCTATAGGTGGTTTTAGCAAATGACGATTATCTTCGATCCATTTATGAAAATTGATAGATTTGGCAATTGGCATCTTGTCTGTTTTTAAATGTCCTGTTAAGATATGGTCACTTGTTCCCGATTCAAAATCAATTCAGGAAGATTTGATTCTAAAAGTATTAAATAACTATCGTTTTTTATTTTATTTGAACTACCATTTGCAATATTTTATGAACCTTCCAATCATTGACACCCATTGCGATATTTTATCTTACCTGGCCAAAGTCCCCAATGCAGCGCCTGATAAGACTGAAGACATCGCCTGTTCCATTCCCTTGCTGGAAAAAGGTAATGTGAAAATGCAGGTTTGCGCTATCTATACTGATGTATCAGAAGGAAGTATGGAAATGGCAACAAAACAGGCCTTTAAGTACCGAGAAATGTTGATGACCCATGGAGATAAAGTTTGCCAAGTGGATGAGCCATTTTTATCCAATTTGGAAAATGGATCCAAAATAGGAATGGTCACAGCCATAGAAAATGCTGCCGGATTGGCCAATGAAAAAGCCGACATTACAAAAGCATTTGAACAGTTGGAGAATTTGATCAAACTAACCGGAAGGATGGCTTATATCAGTCTGACCCACCATACCGAAAACAGGTTTGGTGGAGGCAATTATACAGAAGGCATCGGGTTGTAAGATGATGGGAAAAGACTTTTGGATTACATTTCAGGAAAAAAAATCGCCATCGATCTCTCCCATACTTCGGATATGCTGGCCGAAGGTTTACTGAATCATATCGATACATCCAAACTTGATATTCCGGTTATCGCAAGTCATTCCAATTTCAGAAATATCTGGAACCATAAAAGAAACCTGACTGATGAATTTGCCAAGGAAGTTATTAATAGAAAAGGCATCATTGGAATCAATTTTCTTCGTGCCTTTTTGGATGATAAAAATTCTGAAAGGTTGTTTGAACATATCCTGCATGGATTTGAAATCGGAGCGGAGGATCAAATGTGCTTTGGTGCGGATTATTTCTATACCAAGGATTTCCCTGATAAAAACCGCCATCCTTTCTATTTCCCTTTAGCAGAGAATGCTTCCAAGTATCCCTCCATTTTGGAGAAACTCTCTGAAAGTCTTTCAACAGATCAGCTTAAAAAACTCGCCTATAAAAACTGTCAGCGCTTCTTTACCCAATTATGGAAAGGCCAAGAATAGCCTATTCACCATATTTCATGAAATTTGGTGAATACATTCACTGGATTAGATTGAATCTGATGAATAGCGTGATTTTAAGATATCAAGGACATTATAAGCAAAGACAACTTCAGGGATTTTCTTTTGTAATTTTCTTCCCACATTTTGCAAACCTTCTAACCATACTTCATGTATATTGTCTGTATGTCCAAAAAGTATCTTTCTCTAATATTGTTGCTAAGCCTTTGTGGCTCACAAGCTTTTTCGCAAAGTTTTGCAAGGAAATATATCAATGGAATCCTAAACGATACCTCAGACATCAGCAAGCCTCAATTTTTAATTTATCCTACTTTGGCCTATGCGCCGGAAACAAGTTGGGAAATCGGGCTTTCTTCTTTATTGGTCTATTATGCCAAAAGAGATACTACCAATCGGTTGAGTGAAATCAATGGTTTTACTTTTTTTACCCTTGAAAACCAATATGGACTTTGGTTTGACCATGCGATTTACTCTGACCAAAACAAATGGTTTTTTCTGGGCAGAATCCGGCTGCAGAGTTTCCCATTGAAATACCATGGCATTGGTATGGATACCCCAAAAGAATATCTTGCTCTTGTGGATGCCAATCAGATCATGATCAAGGAACGGGTATTGAGGGAAGTTAAAAGAAACCTCTATTTTGGCCTGGAAGCTGATTTTCAGCGCATATCAAGTGTGGATTTCAAGCCTGCTGAAAAAGCCCCTGAATTTGATCTTCCCCTTGGGTATGCCGGTTCTACCAATTTTGGTATGGGACTGGGATTGGTCTATGATGATAGGCACAACGTGCTGAATGTCAGAAAGGGGCGATTTTCAGAATTAGCTGTATTGAGGTATTTTCCAGGTTTCAGCGACTTTGGCTTCAATACAATCATTTCAGATACCCGAATATTCACCCCTGTGGGTAAAAACAATGTTTTGGCCTGGCAGGTCTTGGGACAGTTTTATTCAGGAGATGTTCCCTTCAACCAATTGGCACTGATGGGTGGTGACAGTATGATGCGGGGATATTACCTGGGCAGGTTTAGGGATAGAAATCAAGTTGCAAGCCAATTGGAATTCAGGATGTTGCCATTGCCTTTGGGTTTTTCCAAGCGTATCGGTGCTGCGGCATTTGCAGGAGCAGCCAATGTTTTTCCTGACTTTTCCAAGGCCTCCATCCATCAGACAGTTTGGTCTGCAGGTGGCGGATTGCGTTTTTTACTTTTCCCCAAAAAAGATATTTATACACGGTTTGATGTGGCTTTCACGCAGGAAGGTACCGGGTATTATTTGTTTATTGGGGAAGCTTTTTGAGATTGATAAATGCGAGACATGAGAAACGAGAGATTGAACGCTGATGACGCGGATTGAGCAGATAGTCGCAGATAAGATCAGTGTAAATCATAAAAATCAGCATCTTAAGTCCGGATTTTGAGCTGGTCGGAGAAAAAGAAATTACCGATTTAGGTCTTAAGGTTCCTAATCCACAATTTGTAAAAGATGGAAAAATCTATCTTTTTCTTAACTTGGATGATGAGTTGGCATATATAAGGCTACAGGTGAATTGATAAGGGTACTTTTTTTGTTTTCGAGGAATTTGGTGATCATATTATAAAAAGAAAATCGGTCTTGTTATGGATTTCTTAAGATATGTCTTTTCATTTTTGATTGATTCTCGTTATTACCAAACAGAAGAAAAGTCAGGTAAGAAATTAACTTGGTGGGATATTATTTTCCCCCCAGTATTAAAAATTGCTCTAATCCTAGGAGTCCTTCTGGGCTTAATAAAATTGATAATTTATTCAATAGTTTGAACATATCTAAAATCGCCAAAAATCTTTGACAATACCATTTAAAATAGAGGACTGCAAATCGGAAAGTTACATTATATATTTATTAAATCTACGCTATCAGTTTAGATACCACTATTATCCAAATATCCTCCAATTATCCACCTAGTATCAATCAAAAATCCTTTAAACCAACTCCGCCCCAATCCCATCCCCATCCGGGAAAGTCACTCCATCAGGGGTAATGCTAACTCCCTTTGCAATGTCTTTAGACAATAGCATGGCGCCATCCATATCCACATAATCCAATAACGGTGCTATATGGGCGATGGCAGAAATACCGATGGAAGATTCGGTCATGCAGCCAACCATCGTTTTCATGCCCAGTGATTTGGCTTCTTGGATCATTCTCAAAGCCGGAGTGATTCCACCTGCTTTAACCAATTTGATATTGATGCCATGGAACAGTCCATGACATTTTTTAACATCTTTTTCTACAATACAGCTTTCATCAGCGATAAGGGGAAGTTTACTGTGCTTGAATACCTCCTTCATTCCTTCCAGGTCATCTTTTGGAAGCGGTTGTTCCATAAACTCCACGTTGAGTTTGGCCAATGCTTCTGAGTATTCAATTGCTTGTTCGACAGTCCAGGCACAATTGGCATCTATTCTGAAAACAGCATCCGTATGCTTTCTCAGTTCATGTATGATTTCCATATCGTGGTCGGTACCAAGCTTGATTTTGTACAAAGGCCACTCCACCTCTTTCATTTTGGCCACCATGATTTCGATGCTGTCTATGCCTATTGTATAATTGGTAACCGGAATGGCTTTGGGATCAAGGTTAAGGTACTCATAGAGCTTTTTACCCTGCATTTTCGTATACAAATCCCAAGCAGCCATATCGAGAGCACATTGGGCAAAGGGATTTTTCATAAAAATATATTTGCTGATTTCCCAAAGCTCCTGAGGTTTTTCCCAATAACCCAATTCTACAAATTCCCTGCTTTCCTCCAACTTCTTGGTGATGTTATCCGCAGTCATACCATAAAATGGGTTCGTGGTTGTCTCACCCAGACCAATATACTTCCCTTCTTCCAACTTTACAATCACGGTATCCTGAACATCTCTGCTGTGGTGGGCAATAGTGAAGGTATGTTTGAGTGGCAAGTCTTTGACAAAGAATGATAGCTTCATAGTTAAATTTAAGTTTTACGGCAAAGTAAATTTATTTTTTTGGTTAAGTTCCTAACTTAGGAAATTAAATTAACTCAAGTTCCCAATGAATAAAGATAGTTCTATTAAATTATTGCTAGGTGTTTTTCTTTTTATTCTTCAATTAACTGTTTCCTGTGAACAGAAGGGAACTATTCCTGACATAGATGTTACTGTTTTGGAATCTGCCTATGAGAAGTATATCGAGAAAAGTGTACAGGCAAGAAGATTCAAAAATGCAGATGTCATCCATTTGGTGAAAGATCGAAAAGGTGATTTTGAAGTGGAAGAAATCGGTAAGTCTGTAAAAGGAAAAGCCATCTACCAAATGACATTAGGTAATGGTCCGACCAAGGTCTTGTTATGGTCCCAAATGCATGGAAATGAAGCAACGGCTACTATGGCGCTCTTTGACCTCTTCAATTTCCTTGAAGGAAAAGATGACGGTTTTGAAGACCTAAGAACCAAACTTAAAGAAAAACTTACCCTTCGTTTTATTCCCATGCTCAATCCGGATGGTATGGACCAATGGATCAGGCGGAATGCACTGGATATCGACCTGAATAGAGATGCAGCCAAACTGACCTCTCCTGAAGCTGTGATATTGAAAAATGCCAGAGATTCATTTGATCCGCATTTTGGCTTCAACTTACACGATCAGAATATTTATTATACCGCAGGCGAGACCGCGACTCCTGCGGCCATTTCAGTTTTGGCACCAGCCTACAATTATGAAACAGAAGTCAATGACATCAGAAAAAGAGCCATGCAGGTCATCGTAGGCATGAACAGGGTAATCCAGGAAGTTGCACCCGGGCATGTTGGAAAATATGATGATGCTTTTGAACCACGGGCTTTTGGAGACAATATTCAAAAATGGGGTACAAGTACCATTCTCATCGAATCCGGGGGATATCCCAATGATCCTGAAAAGCAGTATATCAGAAAACTGAATTTTATGATTATCCTTCACGCCCTTCAGGAAATTGCCGATCAGAGCTATGAAAGCTATTCCCTCGATGATTATTATGGGATTCCCGACAATTCAACGAGGCTGATGGATCTAGTACTGCGAAACCTTACTATCAAAAGGGATGATCTTCAATACGAAATTGATCTTGGTATCCGACAGCGGGAAGTAGATGCGCATGATTCCTACTTTGTCAACGGAGCGATAGAGGATTTGGGAGACTTGTCCATTTTTTATGGCTTTGATGAATTGGATGCATCAGGGATGGAAATAGTGGAAGGCAAAATCTATGAAAAGACCTTTGAAAGGATTTCGGATGTTTCTCCAGAAAATGCAATGGAGCTGCTCAAGGAAGGATTTATTGCTGTCAAGGTGAAAGAAGCCCTAGAAAGGGAATTATACGATTTGCCTATTCTTGCTTTAAATAAATCCACCAGCATTCCCTTTGATATCCGGACAGGAGGAAGCACCAATTTTTACCTTGCTCAGCGCGGTGAATTAAAATATGCCATTGTCAATGGCTACCTCATATCTTTAAATGCTCAGCCCAAAATTGGATACAAACAGCGGGTAATCTGAAACAAAGTGACAAATGATGGTAATATGAAAAACCATCATTTCTTTTTATATTGAATCCGAACTTTAATATAAGCTAATGACAACCACTTTAATTATTCTTGCTCTAGCAGTTCTTTTGGCTGTTTACATCATCAGCATTTACAACAGATTGATAAAACTGAGAACTACTGTTTCAGAGGCATGGAGCGGTATTGATGTTCAGCTGAAAAAACGGTATGATTTGATTCCGAATTTATTGGAAACAGTAAAGGGTTATGCCACCCATGAAAGAGAAACCTTGGACAGCGTCACACAAGCACGGACTGCTGCCCAATCAGCCCAAGGAGTCGCAGCGCAACAAGCAGCTGAAAACAACCTTAACCGATCTCTTATGGGGTTGTTCGCTGTAGCTGAAAGGTATCCTGATTTAAAATCCAACACCAATTTTCTTCAGATGCAGCAGGACCTGGCATCCATAGAACAGGATATAGAAAGATCCCGAAGATATTACAATGGTTCGGTGAGGGATCAGAATATTCTGATAGATTCATTTGCAAGTAACCTTGTAGCCAATAATTTCGGGTTTCAAAAATCAGCCTTTTTTGAGCTTGATAATGAAACCGAAAGGGCTGTTCCTAAAGTCAATTTCAAGTGAAAAGGTACATTTTTTTCCTTCTGCTGCTCGTTTTTGGTCAAACACTGTATGCACAGGAGGAATATATCAGGTCATTCCATTCGGATTTGCAGGTAGATGCTTCCGGTATGCTGACTGTTATTGAGACCATCGAAATTTATGCTGCCGGCGATCAGATCAAAAGAGGAATTGTGAGGACCTTGCCTTTGTCCGGCACGGATTATCGTTATAAAACTGTCAAAACAGATTATAAGGTCATCCATGTAAAAATGAATGGCGGGGACAGTCCTTATGATACAGAAAAGAAGCAGGGAAATTTATTTATAAATGTTGGTGACGATAGTTTTTTAGATCCGGGCTGGTATACTTTTCAAATAAAATATACTGCAGAGGGTCAATTGGGCTATTTTGAGGATTATGATGAGCTCTATTGGAATGTGAATGGCTTTGGCTGGGTTTTTAGAATTGCAAGCATTTCAGCAGCTGTGCAAATCCCGCAAGAGGCTGAATTTTTACAATCTTCATGCTATACAGGATATTCAGGCTCCACTGAACAAAACTGCAGTACAGAAACGCTTCCTGATGGTAGAATGATTTTCAGGGCAGAAAACCTTGCTTCTGGGCAAAATCTCACCATTGCAACAGGATTTACCAAAGGAATTGTAAGTCTTCCTCCCCCACCTACTTTTTTTGAACAGTTTGGTTTATTGATATTTACAGGTATTATGACCTTAGTCCTTTTGGTCTATTACTTCTATACTTGGCAGAAGTATGGGGTGGATCCACCCAGCCCAACTGTCATCCCTGAATTTAATCCTCCTTCCGAATTGTCCCCAGCTTCCGTGGGAATGCTCCATAAAGGATATTTTTGGGGAGAGTTGATATCCGCTTCTATTGTACACTTGGCTGTGAATGGGTATTTGAGGATTGAAGAAAAAAGTAGGGATCAGCTCTTTGGATTATTTAAATCCACCGAATTCCATTTGGTAAAATTAAAGGAGGAGGATGATGCTTTACCCAAAGAAGAGCGAAAACTGATGCAGTATTTTTTCACCAATACCAACCTTGCGGTCATTGATGGAAAATACAGCAGCCATTTTAAAAACATGTATCAAGCATACATGAATAGCTTGGTGACAGAACACAGGCCTTTCTTGACCCAAGGTAGCAACTGGAAATTTTGGTTTGGTCCCGTTGTTATTTTTATTATTTATGCTTTGGTTGCCAGTAGATTTGATTTTAGCAATTATGCTTCACCCAATTTGGATTTTAATCTGGAAAATATTCCAATACTTCCATTGGCTATTTTCTTTGTGGTTTTTATCAGCATTTCTCTTATAAAAGAAAGGGGGACAAACTGGTTGTTTTTTTCCTTGATAGGGATGTTGTTTTTGGGGGGTTCTTTTTATTTATTTTCCAATAGTGCCATTTCACTGAATAATTTTACTCTTATTGTTTTTATTATTTTCGCCGTCATTTCCTTCTTTACCTATATCTACCTTATCCGTAGGCCAAGTGAACAGAAATTGGATTTAAAGGCTAGAATTGACGGTTTCAAAAGGTATTTGAGTGCTGCTGAAGAAAGACAACTTCAGATGTTCAATCCCCCAAAGTTGACTCCAGAAGTATTTGAAAAGCTCCTTCCCTATGCCATGGCATTTAAAGTGGATAAAATCTGGGGACAGAAATTCCAAACCTTAATGGAAAGAGCCAGCCTTCAAAACCAGCACCGCACTTCTTGGTATTCGGGTTCCCGGGCATATTCCTATGGTGCATTGGGGAATCATATCAACAAATCCCTTACCAATTCCATCAATCGTTCTTCAGGTACGAATAGTAGCGGCGGCAGTGGATCATCAGGAGGGGGTTCTTCCGGGGGTGGAAGAGGCGGCGGAGGCGGAGGCGGACGTTGAGTTCTATATATTATGGGTATTTTATTGTAATTTTAAGGGATTAATCCATTTCTGCTTTTATGAAAAAACATCTTACTGCTATCATTTTTGCTTTGTCCATTATCATAGCAGCTGCAATTTTGGGTAATGCCATTATCAACAGAAATAAAAAATCCGGAACTGTTGATGTCACTGGTTTGGGGCAGCAGAATTTCACATCAGACCTGGTGGTATGGGAAGGTGAGTTTAGCCGGG
>NZ_JBGSXS010000011.1:0-47202 GCF_041751335.1 Aquiflexum sp. | reverse complement strand
AAGGGCTTTATTGAATTTCCCCTGAAATACGACAAAAAAACAGCCCCTTTAGGGGCAAAATATGGGTAGAAAAAGTTTGATTTCGTGAGATTTCTGTGCCTTTAGGTACGGGATATATTTTGTACCTAAAGGCACAAATATCGCAATTTATTAAAAATTCAATGTACCTATTTCTTTTCCCTTGTACAAAATCAGGCTTTTTGGTTTCTGATCTTTATAAAAGTTGACAATATTCTGTTGTCCTTCAAAATGTTCGATCAAGACTTCATTTCGAATTTGGACTACCTGAGGTATGGGAACCTTCAATGCCTCCAAATAAAACCAAACTGCTTCTTCTTCAATCTCAAACCCAAGATAGTACAAGCTAAACTTTTGGCCATTGACCATAATTTCATTTTTCTCTAACAAGTAGGACTTAACCATATCTTCCAACGCCTCCCGACTGTTTGTATTCAAAAAGTCAACCTTGGTTTTATAGACCTCAGCCAACGCGACCTCAAGATCATCCCAAAAGATTTTTTGAGCGATTTCCAGTGACTTTTGGGTCGGGTTATAGCGGATTTCGGTCAGACTGATATAGAAAGGATGAAAAAACACCTTCCATCCCAAAAAGAGTATGAAAATGTAATTCAATTGCATAAGGCTTCCTTTATTTTATTTTCTTTGCAAATTATACATTATACTCGCAGTCCTGATAATAATTCAGGTTATAATTTATTAAAGCGCGCATGGGACAGTTTCAACTGTATTTTCAATTAGGCATTCAACACATTCTGGATCTTAAAGGATTCGATCATATATTATTCGTAGTAGCACTATGTGCTATTTATGTATTGCGGGACTGGAAGAAGATCATCATTCTGGTGACTGCTTTTACCATAGGCCATTCCATCACCTTGGCTTTGGCCACCCTGAAATTGGTCAGCATCAGTTCTGATTGGGTGGAATTTCTCATTCCGGTCACAATAGCCATCACGGCTTTCAGTAATATCCTTTCCCCTAAGCCAAGTTCAGGCCGTGGAATTCAGGTTAATTATTTCTTTGCGCTTTTCTTTGGACTGATCCATGGTTTGGGATTTTCCAATTACCTCAGGTCATTATTAGGAAAAGAGGCTTCAATATTTCAGCCATTACTGGCTTTCAATTTAGGATTGGAAGCAGGTCAGTTGGTGATTGTGGCCATCTTTATGGTAGTAGCAGGGATATTAGTTGGAATTGTTGGGGTAAACAAAAAAGACTGGGCGTTGATTATATCTTCAATTGTACTTGGAATGGCAGTGATGATGATGATTGATACGAAGTTTTGGTAAAATAGAGAATTCGAAAATTTTAAAATTGCAAGATTGTAAAATTGTGACTAACCGAATTACTGAGAGTATGTGGAAAAACAAAAGTGAACGCAAGGATTTTAATCTCTACTCCGCGGCGCACAAATATCTATGAATATCGAATATCTGATACGATTGAAATTGGGGATTTATTTGGTGGGTGGTAGAGTATCAACAAATGCATATAAATAAAAGAATAGATTGATTTAGAGTAAAATAAGTAAATATGAAAAAAGTATCCCTCGTTTTAATGCTGCTATTTCTGGGTGGCTTTTCGGCCATGGCCCAATGGTCAGAACAGAATCATGCAGAAAGGTTTGAGCAGTTAGGCCCCATGCTGAGGTCACCCAATGTTTACCGTACGGCTTCCGGTGCACCGGGTCACATGTATTGGCAACAAAAAGCAGATCATGAGATTGAAGTTGAATTGAATGATGACAATCAGTCCATCAAAGGTTGGCAGAAGGTTACCTATTTCAACAATTCCCCTGATGACCTCAAATACCTTTGGATTCAGCTTGATCAAAATGAGCGTGCCAAGGATTCCAATACCCCCAAAATTGCAGAGAGCAGTATCAACCCTAGGATGTCCATGAGACAACTTGAAAACATTTTATGGCATGACCTTGATCTGGGATATAAAATACTTTCAGTAAAGGACATGGGTGGAAATGATATTCCTGTGACCATTGTGCAGACCATGATGAGGGTTGATTTACCCCAACCATTAAAAGCCGGAGAGAAAACCGAATTCACCATGGATTGGACTTTTAATATCCATGATAGGATGAGTTTCATTGGTGGCCGTCCGGGTTATGAGTTTTTTGAAAAAGACGGAAACTACCTTTACACCATGGCAGAGTGGTTCCCAAGAATGGCTGTGTATTCTGACTTTGAAGGCTGGCAGCATAAGCAGTTTGTTGGAAGAGGTGAATTTGCCCTGACCTTTGGTGACTACAAAGTGAAAATAACAGTGCCTGCAGACCACATGGTGGGTTCCACAGGTGTGCTTCAAAATCCTGAACAAGTATTGAGTTCAATCGAATTGGATAGATGGAATTCCTCTAAAAAGACTTTTGACAACCCCGTCATCATCCGTACCCAAGCTGAGGTGGAGAGATTGGAAAAGCAAAAAGCCAAAGACAAAAAAACCTGGGAATTCCATGCAGAGAATGTCAGGGATTTTGCCTGGACTTCTTCCAGAAAACTAATATGGGATGCCATGGCAGTGAAGCAGGGTGGCAATGAGGTCATGGCCATGTCTTACTATGCCAAAGAAGCCAATCCACTTTGGGGACAATATTCCACTAGGGTTGTAGCCCATACCCTAAAATCGTATTCTGCCCGAACCTTTGATTATCCATATCCTGTAGCCATCTCCGTAGAAGCTTCCAATGGTATGGAATATCCAATGATCTGTTTCAATTATGGAAGGCCTGATGCTGATGGAACCTATTCAGAGGCCATCAAAAACGGAATGATCGGTGTAATTATCCACGAGGTAGGACATAACTATTTCCCAATGATCGTCAACTCCGATGAGCGTCAGTGGTCTTGGATGGATGAAGGTTTGAATACCTTTATGCAATACCTCGCCGAACAGGAGTGGGACAGGAATTTTCCTTCCAGAAGAGGTGCTGCACACAAGATTGTGCCTTACATGAAAAGTGAAAAACATCTGTTGGAGCCTATTATGACCAATTCCGAGAACATCATTCAGTTTGGGCCAAATGCCTATGCAAAACCGGCAACAGGTCTGAATATTATGAGAGAGACCATCATGGGCCGTGAATTGTTCGATTATGCATACAAGGAATATGCACAGCGGTGGATGTTCAAGCATCCTACGCCAGATGATTTCTTCAGAACGATGGAGGATGCTTCAGGAATCGATTTGGATTGGTTTTGGAGGGGGTGGTTTTATGGGACAGATCCTGTTGATATTTCTTTAGAGGGGGTGAACTGGTACAAGTTGGACAACAGAACTCCAGCTGAGAAAAAAGCGGACGAAAAGAAAGCATTTGATATTGAGGAGACTTATGTCAGTAAAACCTACAACCTGAAAGACACCCCAGTGACCGTTGTGGAAGCAGATCCGGCTACTAGGGATTTCTATTACACCTATAATCCATTTGCAGTTACGCCCGACGATGATAAAGCCTATAAAGATTTTATGGCAAGATTAAGTCCCAAAGAAAAGGAATTGATCAATAGTGGTTTGAATTTCTATGAGATGAAATTCAGAAATATCGGAGGTTTGGTGATGCCTTTGATCATTCAGTTCAATTATACAGATGGTACTTCAGAAGTGGAAAGGATTCCCGCAGAAATCTGGAGATTGAATGAATGGGAAGTCTCTAAAGTATTTGCGAAGCAGAAAGAAGTGAAGAGTATCGTTCTTGATCCGTTCAGGGAAACAGCCGACATAGATGAAACCAACAATTACTGGCCAAGACAATATGAGCCAAGCAGGTTTGAAATGTTTAAAGGTGCTGGTGGGGCAAGAGGAGTTTCTATAGGCGATAATCCTATGAAAAAAGCTAGAAGAAAGTAAAAACCATAACCTTTAGGGTCTTTTTTTGACCCCGAAGGTTTTCTCCCAAATACTACACGTAGTAATTGGTTAGCCCTAATCTTGGTCAAGATAAGCAAAGACACTTACAACATATCCTCAAGACCTTCGATTCCGCAGTTGCGGAATTAAAGTTCCACTCCTACAACCTTTGAGATCTTCCCTACCAGAACGACAGGATCTCGAAGGTTTTTTTGTGGGTAAACCCAAACTGAAAGATAGCGGGATTCATGCCATGACTCAAAGTCATGGCATGAATTAAAAGGAAAGTGATTGCTCAATAACTATGTGCTCTATTAATCTATGTGGTAATAAAATTTTTTTATGTTGGATTGATCAATCGAATATCAATCGCAGTATTTTGTCATCATGAATCCTTAAAGGTGCCCTGCCATCGGTATTGCTGGTGGTGACATATAAATGCCCATCAGGACCTAAGGTAACATCTCTCATTCGGCCATAAATTCCTTTGGAAGGGGCATAGGAGAACCAACGCTCTATTTTGGTCACTTCATAATCGTTTTCTTTGTCAAAAACTATCCTGATTAAAGCCTGACCACCTAGGGAAGCTACATAAAGATCGCCTTTGTAAAATGTCATTCCCGCGGGTGGTACGGCTGCTTTGTTCCACATAACCTTTGGGTCAATAAATTCAGGAATACCAGGAGCACCGACCACTACAGGCCATCCATGGTTGCCACCCTTTTCCACTTTATTGATTTCATCACGGTACCTAACGCTATTTTCTACTTCTGCGCCTGAAGGACCGTGTTCAGAATTGAAAAATGCACCTGTATCAGGATCCCAGGCAAAGCCCTGAACAACCCTGTGCCCATAAGAGAAAATTGGGGAATTTTCAAAAGGATTATCAGAGGGTATGCCGCCTTCGGGTGTTATCCTTAGTATTTTTGAAGCCAATATATCAAAATCTTGTGCCACAAATGGCTGGGACATGTCCCCTGTTCCTATGTACAACATGCCATCAGGACCAAATTCTATTCTTCCACCCAGGTGTATGGCGTATGCCGGGATATCATCCATGATGATTTTATCTATTGTGGCGGTTTCACCTTGGTGGGTTAACCTAACCACTTTACTCAATAACTCATTCTGCTCATTCCTATAGGCATGCATGATATAAATCCAGGAGTTTTTTTCAAAGTCCGGGTGTAAGGCCAAGCCCATAAGTCCTGCATCCACTTCATGCACTGCACCAGGTACATTCAGGTAGTGCACTTGTTGGTTTTCTCCTCGAGGAATTCTAACAATACTGCCAGTTCTTTGGGCAACCAAGGCATCTCCGTCAGGTAAAAAGCGCAACGACCAGGGTATGGTAAGGCTATCCACCCAAACTTCCACCTTGACCCCACTTACTTCAGGTAAAAATACATCTTCTACTTTTTGAGGCACTTCCCCAAGAATGGGTTGAGCTTTTTTAACGGCATCCTGGGCAAAAATATTTTGGACATTGAATACAAGAATTGAAAGCAGTATTGTTATTTTGATCTTCATGCTTGCTTTATTTTTATACAATATTGTACTATTCTTTCAACCTTTTGCTTTCGAAAAATGTTCATTAGTCAATACAATGACCATAAAAAGTTAAAAATTGATAAGTAGTTGTAGTAATTAGTGTTTCCAAGGCTTTTATTAAGGTCCAAAAATATAGGGCTCTAAGATTAAACCTGATTGTAAAGCAAATCAAAAACTGAATTCAGCATCAACTTGGATGGAATTATGTTAACACCAAACCCCCAACTTTTAATAGTTCAGTCCAAGACTTTTTACCCAAGCTTCTGCTTCTTGTTCACCCGCAAAAATTTGATAGGGAACGGGTTGCTTTTGGAGTGAAAAAATCACTTTTAAGACAGCACGAATAGCCACATTGGGGATAATGTAGGCAGTTCCCGCACAATAGTCTTCCATCAGAGATTTGTTTTCCTTAAGCCATGTTGCTTGAATCTTTTGATGGGACAATGCGGGAACACCTGCATTGGAAGCATCGAAAATGATAGCCAAGGGTTTGTTGAACCGATAACAGGCTTTTGTTTGGTCTAGGTAAGCTTGAAAGTTTTGATCGGTGCTTTTATAACCTGTAAAACGGATCCGGACAAT
The DNA here is from genome assembly GCF_041751335.1 of Aquiflexum sp. Taxonomy (GTDB): domain Bacteria; phylum Bacteroidota; class Bacteroidia; order Cytophagales; family Cyclobacteriaceae; genus Aquiflexum. Next base: position 41,187 of record NZ_JBGSXS010000011.1, on the reverse strand, counting down.
GGGAAAGCCGGATTCGTCGATGATTGCGTATGGATCCATGTCCTTAGAAACCCACTCGCGGTAAAAGGGTTTATTGACAAAAAAAAAACCTGCCAATCGGCAGGTTTTAATTTGTCAGTAATCTGATGGCAAATTATTTAGGCAATATGACCGAGTCAACAACATGAACCACACCGTTGCTACCTACTAGGTCAGCAGCAATTACATTGGCGCCATTGATCATCACTTTTCCATCCTTAATGGAAACTGTCAAATCCTGTCCATTTAAAGTTTTGACAATTTGACCATCTGACAAATCCGCTGCCATCACGTTTCCGGCTACGACGTGATAAGTCAAAACCCCAGTCAATTGGTCTTTGCTTTCAGGCTTCAACAAGGTATCCACTGTTCCTGCTGGCAATGCTGCAAATGCGGCATTGGTTGGGGCGAATACTGTAAAAGGACCTGTGCCACTTAATGTTTCTACCAAACCGGCAGCTGTAACCGCTGCAACCAAGGTGGTATGGTCAGGAGAACCAACAGCGATATCAACAACTGTGTTTGGAGCCTCTACAGGTACTTCCTCCACTACTTCAATTGTAGTTTCACTGCTGTCTTCCTTAGGGGCGTTTCCGCAACTAACCAAAAAAGCGGTAGATACTGTTGCAATCGCCAATGATAATAATTTTAATAGCTTCATGTTTTTCTGTTTTTGTTTTAGCATTAAACACCTAAGAATCAATATAGTTTTAAAAGTTTCAAACAAATTTTATCGGCCAAATTCACATTGGCCATTCATTTGGAAAAATAGTGGAAACTAAAAAGAGAGATTAATGAAAAAAGGGGAAAAAACAGCAGCTAATCCATCACCAGTATCACACATTTTTCAAGGACGGTCTCTCCTTGTCCTTTGATCCCATATCGAATCTGAACCATATATGATCCATTGATCACTTTCCTATTGTTGATGGTGCCATCCCAAATACATGTGGAGGGCTTTCCTGTTTGAGGATGTTGATCGCCACAAAAATAGATTAGTTCACCCCATCTGTTTTGAATCAAAACTTCCATCCATTCGATCAGGTTATCCGGATAAATCATAAAGGCCTTATTTGGGTCATTGGGAACAACTGCACTTGGATACCGGAGCGTCGACCTACATTTATCTTCCACTTCGAACTGAACAATGTGTTCACAGCCAAACCTGTCTATTGTCTTCAAGGTATAGGCACCTTCACTTTCCACAGAAAACACAAAGGAATTGCTTACTTCTATCTCATCTTTGTACCAAATGGACTCAATAAAATCACTTCCTGCCTCCAATCGAACCCCTACTTTTTTGCTGGAGCAAATGGAGTAAAGGTCATTCAGTATTGGTGGAGCTATTGTTGATCTTTTCACTTGTATCCTGCCAATGCCGGTAACACAACCTTCCGAATCCGTTAGTGTGACTGAATATTCTCCTTCATTTTCTACAAACAGCCACCAGGAAAAAGCCCAAAACCAAACCTTTTTTAAAAATCATAAAGTTATAAAGCAATCAGGGTAAATAGGGTGGTTTAAAGCCATCAGGAGGAAAAAACAGTTGGCAGCATTATTCCAGCAGAAATATATCAATAAAATTTAAAATTCAACTACTCCCTTCTTAACAACGAAAAATATTTTTATTTTCTGAATGTTCAAATCTTTTCTCTCGCTTGCAACGTTGTACCTGTGGCATTAACATCCCATCACCCGAAACCGAGATGCTACCTATGCCAATATTTACACAAAATGGAAATCAGATCTTACAGGCACACCAAAAATTATTGCGAGGAAAATATCTGGCACTTATGCCAACATCCTGATTTGGCAGATTTTTCTAAAAAAGTGCTTTTTGTTTCCAATACTGATAAAAACTGTGCTTTTTATTTTCAGAAAGATTCCGTTGCCGATGCGGCAGTTTGGTGGGACTACCATGTGATTTTGTTGGCTTCCAAAGGCAATGTTGGTCTGATTTATGACCTAGATTCTTCTTTAAATCAACCAACTCCTTTTCGTGATTACCTTATTTTGACCTTCAAAGATCTAGATGGAAAGAACGAATCTTCTCTACCCAAATTCAAGGCAATTGATTCAGTGATCTATCTTTCTGGTTTTTCTTCTGACAGGGCTCACATGAAAGATGCTATTGGCAATTGGATTTTTGAACCGCCTGATTGGCCTCAAATAGGAGATAATATGGACTTACCGATAAAGGAATTAATGGACTTTTCTGAATCAAGTAAGCAACCCATTCTCAATATGAAAGAATTGGTAGTGAACGAAATTGCTGCTTGAGAAAATTTGTATAACCAATACTAAAAAAAAGATACGAACTATTTTGAATCAGTTCAGAAGCACCAAGACTCATGTCGAAAGGCATGGGACTTGGTGTTTCTGAACTGATTAATTTACAAAACCCTTTCAAACTGACTGAAGTAAAAATTGCCTTCAATTGCAGCATTTTCATCTGAGTCAGAACCATGTACGGCATTTGCTTCAATAGATGTTGCAAAAATTTTTCTGATGGTACCTTCCGCAGCATTGGCAGGGTTGGTGGCACCGATCAAATTCCTGAAATCTTCCACAGCATTGTCTTTTTCAAGAATGGCTGCAATGATAGGACCCGAGGACATGTATTTGCAAAGATCAGCGTAAAATGGTCTTTCGTTATGCACTTCATAGAATTTACCCGCTAGTTCGGGAGTTAATTTCGTTGCTTTTAGGGCAACTATTCTAAACCCTGCATCTTCAATCATTTTCAAAATCGCACCGGAATTACCTGCACCAAATGCATCAGGCTTGATCATAGTAAATGTTTTGTTACTTGCCATTGTATTAAAATTTAAGTCTTATTTTCTTTGGCTGCAAAAATAGGGTAATTAGATGAAAGTCCGAATATAGTAAAGAAATTATACCTTATGTTATTCAAAATTAGTCCATTATCCTGATTGGGATTTTTCAAAAATTATCCTGACCTTTGCGGACTATGTTCTTTAAGGAGAACTTGCAAATGCAATCAAATGCGAGAATTAGAGTCATTCATATATAAAATTTCTTCACCCCAAAAAATTGTCATTACTACCCACCACAAGCCTGATGCAGATGCATTAGGTTCTTCATTGGGTTTGGCCAATTTCTTGAAGAAAAAGGGACATGAGGTTACTGTCATTACGCCCTCAGATTACCCTTCCTTCCTCCATTGGATGAAAGGAAACAGTGAAGTGATCAATTTTGAAGATAAAACACAGCAATCAAAAGCGGCGTCCATCATCAATGAAGCCACTATGATTTTTTGTCTGGATTTTTCATGCCCCAAAAGAATGCAGGACATGCAGGACTTGGTTGAAAAATCCCATGCTTACAAGGTAAATATAGACCATCATCAGGATCCGAAAGATTTTACTGACTTTCAGTATTTGAGTACCAAAGCAGCGGCGACCTGTGAACTGGTGTACGAACTGATCGTGGAAATCGGCGACAAAAATCTGATCGACAAAGACATAGCAGAATGTCTCTATGCCGGAATCATGACTGATACAGGTGGATTCAGACATCCTAACACCACTAAAAATGTGCATATGATCACAGCAGAACTGATCGGTATTGGTGCGGATAATTCCAAGATTTCGAGACTGATCTATGATACTAACAGTATCAATAGGTTGAAATTTATCGGATTTGCCATTACCCGGAGGCTGGTAATTATGGAAGATCTGAAAACAGCCTTTTTTGCAATCAGTAAAAAAGACCTCAGAAAGTATAATTCTCAAACCGGAGATACCGAAGGGCTTGTCAACTATGCACTTTCGTTGGGTGGCATAAAAATAGCTGCACTATTTACCGAAAGAGAGGATGGTGTGAAAATTTCATTCAGATCTACAGAAGATGTTGCAGTCAATAAGTTCGCCGCGACCCATTTTGACGGGGGGGGTCATAAAAATGCCTCAGGTGGAAAATCTTCACTTTCCCTTGATGACACAACTGAAAAATTCCAAAAACTCATAAAAGAAAATTATAACATCCTATTTAATCAAGCTGAACTCATTCATGAAAAAAATTAAAAGTTTCCTGTTTTCCGCTGTTATTTTAGTAACAGCTGCCGGTCTTATGTCCTGCAAAAAAACCCAGACTACGTCAGATGGGATAGAATATACTTATATCAAAGAAGGTTCTCAAAAGCCTAAAAACGGGGAGTTTGTCCTATATAATCTTGTAGTGAAAAATGATAAAGATTCAGTCTTTATTTCTACATACGACCAAAATATGCCCGGGTATCTTCAGTTCAATGATTCTCTTCCAAGAGAAAGTGGCATGGATGAGATTTTCCTTAGCCTTAAAAAAGGTGATAGTATCGCATTTGAAGCCAATGCACTGAAAGTTTTTGGTGAAACGAATATGCCATTTTTCCTTGATAAGGAAAAGGATGTTAAAATCCAGATAGGCGTAATTGATGTGTTGGATCAGCAAGGTGTAGAAGCATATTTCACTTCTCTTCAAGAAGCCACCATGAAAAAGCAAGCTGAAAGCGCCATCAAACAATTGGAAACCGATACCCAATTGATTGAAGATTACATCGCTGAAAAAAATATCAAAGCCACCAGGACGGATTCAGGTCTTTACTACGTCATAGAAAAAGAAGGGTCAGGACCAGAGATTGAAAGTGGTGACGTGGCTTTTGTTCATTATGCAGGATTCCTATTGGACGGAACTGTGTTTGATACCAGCATGAAGGAGGTGGCGCAGCAGTCCGGAGTTTATAACGAACAAAGAGACAACGCCGGCGGATACGGCCCATTGGAGGTTGTAGTTGGTCAAGGACGTGTGATTCCGGGATGGGATGAAGGTTTGGGACTCCTCAAAAAAGGTGATAAAGCAAAATTCATTATCCCATCAACATTGGCCTATGGTGAAAGAGAGACAGGCGGAACCATCAAAGCCAACTCTATCCTGATCTTCGACGTAGAGATCACAGATGTACAAAAATAAAATGATGAAAAGATTAAGCGTTATTGTATTCTCGTTTGTTATAGGATTCTCATCCTGTATCTCTGACCGTGAAAATGATCAGATCATATTCCAGAGAAACCTCGTTGACATTGAAAATTACGTAACTGAAAATCCTATTACTTCTGTCAAAGAATTCAATGATCCGACTACAGGGATCAGGATTTATTGGCAGGAGCTTTCCGGAAGCGGTGAATTGGCCGAAATCGGAGATACCCTTTGGGTTGATTATACTGGTAAATTGCTAAATAATTTTGTTTTTGACACATCTATTGACTCCGTAGCTAGGCAGAACAATATGTTCAATCCCAATAGGGACTATGAACCTTTTGTGATGTTGTATGGTTTGACTGGACTGATTGTAGGATTTGAATTTGCATTATCCAAAATGGAAGAAGGAGATATTGCAACCGTTCTCATGCCCGGTCTTTATGGCTATGGGGCCCAGGGTCAAGGTTCCATACCTCCAAATGCACCACTCATTTTTGAGGTAAATTTGTTGGAATTGAGACGTAAAGAGTAAAAGGTAAATTATCCATGAAAAAATTCAATTCCATATTATTTCTACTATTGGTTTTTTTTGTCAGCGTAGCTTGTGAACCAAATAACCCATTTGGTGGTCCGGTTTATGATGTCGAAGGAAATCTTTCAAAAGACAGATTAATCATTGACGAATTTCTTGCAACTGCCCAGATTGACAGTATTTACAGATATCATGATCCTACTGGGGTTGTTGTTATCGTTCAGGAAGAAGGATTAGAAGATAAACCTGTTTCTGGTAATTTACTTTATATTAATTATACAGGTAGCTTGCTAGATGGGTCAGTCTTTGATACCAGCAGAGAAGCTGTAGCCATAGAAAACGATATTTTTGTGGAAGGCAGAAACTACCGATTGTTCCAGTTTACACTAGGATCCTCTGAGGCTATATCGGGGTTCAATTATGGATTTAGGAATTTAAAAAGCGGTTCCAAAGCTGTTTTGATCATTCCTTCACCTTGGGCCTACCGGGACAGCGAAACGAACGAACGCATCCCTCCAAACTCGGTGTTGATGTTTGAAGTGGAATTTAAGGGTATGGAATAATCCTCAACAGTATAAAAAAAGGGCCGTATTAAGCGGTCCTTTTTCTTTTATATGGAGTCAAAGCAGGTATTTCTTTTTGATAATCAATATAGGCTTTTCCAAAAATAGATATCAGTTTTTTTTCTTCAAAATATATTCCAAAAGGAAGATAAACGAGCAACATGAGCAAATGAACTAAAGAGGTCGGGTAGGGTTGGTAAAGAAAATAACCAAAAAAGATCAAAATCAATCCTGCGTAAATCGGATGTCTGATATAGCTGTGAATTCCTTTTGTCATCAATGTTCCCTGGTCTGTTAAGTCATCATGGGCCGATAAGCCAAGAAATTTTTTTCCGCTAAGGTATTTCATGGAACGAACCAATACAATAGTTCCAAATGTCGCTAACATATATCCCAAATAAGTCAACGTGGGACTTTTCCCAAAAAGAATCGATTGCTGAATCCCTGCGGCATAGAACAAAATGACCAACAAATGAAATAAAGCAAATATGGAATAAAACAGCCTGTACCATATGTAATGCCTTCCCATCATTCCTTTGATTTTTCTTTTTATATTGAGGCTTGCTAAGAACGAATGCAAAAAATAGAATAAAACCCAAAGTATTACCAAAATCAGATACGACATGTTGCTTCTTTTTTTACGAATATCCCAAATCAAACATCAAAATGAAAATTTATCCTCAAGTGTGCCTTAGGCACTCAAATGAATATTTAATTTTGATTGTATAATTACCATTTGAATAGCTCCAAATACATGAAGATAGGTTTAATAAAAGAAGGAAAAATACCGGCAGATAAGCGGGTCTCTTTTACCCCGGACCAATTGGCGGCCCTAGCGGAAAAATATGCCGGACAGCTTTCATTTTTTGTAGAGTCGAGTCAAGTAAGATGTTTTACTGATTTGGAATACCAAGAAGCAGGGATTGAGGTGGTATACGACATTTCTTTCTGTGACCTGCTAATGGGAATAAAGGAAGTTCCCATAGAACAACTGATAGAGAATAAAACGTATTTGTTTTTTTCCCACACCATCAAAAAGCAGTCCCACAACCGAAAACTTCTCCAAGCTATTTTGGAGAAAAATATATCTCTCATCGACTATGAACTACTTAAAGACCAACAGGGTAATCGGACAGTGGCTTTTGGAAGATGGGCAGGTATTGTGGGGGCATATAATGGACTTTGGACTTATGGACAAAAAAGCGGTCTTTTTGATTTGAAACGTGCGTTTGAATGTTTTGATAGGGAAGAAATCAAAAGGGAGTTGCGCAAAGTGCAGCTGCCGCCAATCAAAATAGTAGTGACCGGAACAGGAAGAGTGGCAAAAGGCGTAAAGGAGGTTTTGGATGAAGTCGGCATCAGGTCTGTACAACAAAAAGATTTTCTGGTTCAATATTTTGATGAACCTGTTTATACAGTATTGAGTGGAAGTGATTATAACCGTAGGAAAACCGATGGAGGATTTGACAAAGAAGAGTTTTATAATTCACCTGATAAATATGAAAGTCATTTTCTCAAATATACAGAAGTAAGCGATATTCTAATTGCAGCAGCATATTGGGATCATCGTGCACCAAAACTCTTCCAATTGGAAGATCTCCGCTCAGAAGATTTCTCTCTTTCGGTCATCGCTGATATTACCTGTGATATAAATGGTTCCGTACCAACTACATTGAGAGTCAGCACCATAGCTGATCCTGTATTCGATATTGACAGGGATACATTTACAGAATTACCAGCATTTGGAAAGCAAACGAGTATTTCTGTTATGGCAATCGACAATCTCCCTACAGAACTGCCAAGAGACGCTTCAGACGAGTTTGGATCACAATTGACAACCCACTTTATACCTGAATTGCTCCAAGAAAAGTCTTCGGTTTTGGAAAAAGCCACAATCACCAAAGATGGAGACCTCACCATCGAGTTTATCTACCTGAAAGATTACGTGGATGAAAGGGAAAATTTTGAAAAAGACGATGAAGAATATTGAAAGATATATAGAGCAGACCGTCCTTAAGGTAGAGACTATAGATATAGATATCGAAAATCTGGTGAAGGATGCCAAGACTTATGGTTTTATAGGAATATGTGTTCCTCCCTTTTGGGTAAAAAAAGCAAAAAGAGAAATCGGGGATTCAGATATCCAATTGGTCAGTGTGGCAGGATTTCCTTTGGGCTATAACCTTACTGAGGTGAAGCTATTTGAAGCGGAGCAATTGATCAAAAACGGGGCCGATGAAATAGATGTAGTTTGGTCCATAACAGCTTTCAAAGCAGGAATGAACTGGCCAAAGATAGAGCTGGCAAAAATGTCACAATTATGCCATGATCAAGAAAAAATCCTTAAAGTAATTATTGAGACGGCTTATCTCAATAATGAAGATATCATCAAAGCCTGCGAAATCTGTGCTGATGCAGGAGTTGATTATGTGAAGACCTCTACTGGATTTGCTCCTGCAGGGGCAAAAGTTGAACATATTGCCCTTATGCGCGAACACCTGCCCAGTAATGTGGGTATCAAGGCAAGCGGAGGAATCAAATCTCTGGATCAGGCAGTAAACCTCATCAAAGCTGGGGCGGACAGACTTGGAACGAGTTCGGGCGTTCAGATTGTAAATGATGCGAGGAAAGCTATTTTTTAATTATCACCTGGATTTTTGACAATTATTTCTGTCTTAGGTGATTGGGTTTTGTCTTTTCCCATATTTGAGAAACTGTCGTCTTTGTTAAAATAGATTAACAGAAAAGGAACGAGGAAAAAAGTCAATATTATATAGGCGAAGCCCACTATCCTGGATTTGACAGATTCTTTGCCCAAAAATGTAGCAATTTTTACTGGAATATTTCGAACTCCTGAAAAGGGCATAAAAATCAATGCCCCAAATAAATTGAACAGGAAGTGAACGATCGCGATGCTGATGGCAGCGTCTGTCTTGTAAATGGCTGCAATAGCAGCTGTGATGGTGGTCCCGATATTGGCACCGATAATGAAGGGAAAAACTTTCACCAAAGATACTTTCCTATTAGCTACTGCAGGCACAATAAGAGAAGTGGTGACAGTACTTGACTGAACAGCAGCAGTAAAAAACATCCCATATAGAAATGCGACATAGGGTCGTCTGAAAATATGTTTGCTGAGATTATTATAATTTTTGGAAACAAAAGTTTTAAAAACTGTTACTGATAAGTACTTAATGGATACAAAAACCAACACCACTGCAATCACCAAGCTAATAATGGGACTATTTATAAAATCAACAATCCAATTGGTGAGCGGTCTGGTAAATAAGATGTTGTAAGTAAATTGTACCTCATAATTCTGGTTTTGATCGAAAAAAGTACTGGTAAGAAAAAGGGCTGATTTACTTAAAAAACCAAAATATATTTCCAAAGGCAATAAAATGATCACCGTGAGGATATTGAAAATATCGTGCAATACTCCAGCCGAAAGTGCCTTACGGAACTCGCCTTTCTTCATGATAAATGAAAAGGCCACCAAAGTACTCGTAATGGTAGTCCCAATATTTGCTCCCATTACCAAGGGAACTGCTTGAATTAAACTTAGGTTACCCGAGGCCACTACAGCAACTATCATAGCAGTAACTGTGGAACTGCTTTGAATCAGGGCAGTCATCAAGAGTCCCACAAAAAGACCCACGAAGGGATTATTGGTAGCCTGAAATAAATCCTCCGCCAATTGATTGTTTATCCTGACCATTGACATAGTCAGCAGATCAATAGAAAACATAAACAGTACAAATGCAAGCAGCATCTGAATAAAGGTCAAGACCTTGTTTGGCTGTAAAAGGGATTTTTTCAGTTCGGTCATTTATACAAAAACCCCTTGCGGAAAGGGGTCAGATTCCTGTTAAATCAAATGCAAAGTAACTGTAAACCCAATTAATAAGATGGGTTTTGATATGAAACTTTTGTTAATATTAAAATAAAGTTCGATGTACACCATAGTCGGTAATGAAAACCTAAATATTTGCCCGGATTCTTTTTTGGCTATAAAATTTGTATTAATATCAACTTTCTGTTTTCAAATCAGTTGTTTTATAAAAATAATCAAAAATCTCTGGCTTAACAATTTCTTAATATATAAGCCAAATAATCTTCTTTAAATTTGCATAGGAATAAGAATAATTTCTACCCACCCATTTATGGCCAAACTTAAAGACCAAAACATCAATCAGGACGCACTTTCCAAAGCGGCTTATTCACTTTTTGATTTCACAAAGAAAGAAAAATCTTTTTTGTTGGTTGTCTGTATTTTGATTTCAATTGCCGGAATCATAACGCCTTACACTTACTTGGCCATGTGGTTTGGTTTTTTCCTTGCTGCATATTCTGCCATAGCCAATGACAGTATTCAAACCATAGGCACTTTCATTGCCTCCAATCAGACCAGAAAATGGTACTGGCTTTGGTTATTCATGGGATTGATATTTGTTGGGACGGTAACATACAGTTGGTTTGTTTTTGACGGGGATGTCACCTATCAGAGACTTCAGGTTCCTGGATTGGACCGAGCTCCCGAAAATTTTGTTTTCTTGCAACTTGCGGCGCCTATTGTTCTCTTAGTAATGACAAGGATGAGAATGCCGGTTTCTACGACTTTTCTTTTATTGAATGTATTTACCTACAAGGCAGGAACCATTCTGGATGTGATGCAAAAATCATTTTTAGGCTACCTCCTTGCATTTGTTATTGCAATTATTGTTTGGTATATCTTAGAGAAGTTTGTGGAAACTTATCTCAAAGGACAAGCAAAACCATATTGGTATATTTTACAATGGATAACCTCCGGTACCCTGTGGGCTGTATGGATTATGCAAGATGCAGCTAACATTGCTGTTTTCCTTCCAAGACAACTGAATGTTTGGGAGTTTTTAGGTTACACTGGATTTGTATTCTTAGGCCTAGGCTTTTTGTTTTATGTGAAAGGTGACAGGATACAGTCTATTGTCAATGAAAAAACACGTGTTACTGACGTCAGGGCTGCTACCTTGGTGGATTTTGTTTATGCAATCATTTTGTTCTATTTCAAAATGCTGAACAATGTACCAATGAGTACCACTTGGGTGTTCATCGGATTATTGGGAGGAAGGGAATTGGCAATTGCATTGGCAAAATCCAAAAAATTTGAAAAAAGAAAAGCACGTCTGTTCCATGCATTTTACCTTGCTAGAAAGGATCTTTTAAAAGCGACCATCGGCCTTTTGGTATCACTTATTTTGGCTTTGATCATCAATGATGGTGTAAGGAAAGAAGTCTTTGACCTGTTTAGGTGGTAAAATATAAATTTCAAAAAGGTGTAGTTTTGGAAAAAGACTACACCTTTTTATTTTTAGAGACTTACTTTGCGACATGGAATTATATTCGGACAGATACTTTATGAATGAGGCCATGAAAATGGCCAAGATAGCCTTTGAAGAAGACGAAATTCCAGTCGGGGCCATTATCGTTTGCCGGAACAAAATCATAGCCCGTGCCTACAACCAAACAGAAAAACTGACTGATGTGACTGCACATGCGGAAATTTTGGCAATCACCTCTGCTGAAAATGCCTTAGGAGCAAAATATCTCAATGAATGCAAAATGTATGTCACCCTCGAACCTTGTGCCATGTGTGCGGGTGCAAGCTTCTGGGCCCAATTGGGAGAAATTCATTTTGCGGCCAATGATCCAAAAAGAGGATTTTCAAGGCTTAGTGAAAACCTGCTACATCCCAAAACCAAAGTCCAATCAGGTCTAATGGCAGAAGAATCCAAACAACTTTTGGATGATTTTTTTAAAAAACTAAGAAACTGAATCCTTTTTGAGGATTTCAGAACCATTTTTCCCTTTTGATGGTTGCTTAATCGTGACAATCACAAAGAAATTATTTAATGTTTAACCATAAACCTTTAGAAAAAATGGCTTTTGAACTTCCTAAATTACCTTATGATTTTAATGCGCTAGAGCCGCATATTGATGCAAAAACGATGGAAATCCATCATGGCAAACACCACAATGGCTATGTGACCAATCTGAACAATGCGGTAGCAGGGACAGAAATGGAAGGCAAAACCTTGGAAGAGTTGATGAAATCAGTCGGGTCAAATGCAGCTGTAAGAAACAATGGTGGTGGTCACTACAACCACAGCTTATTTTGGACTGTACTTTCCCCTAAAGGTGGTGGAAGTCCAAGTGGTGAATTGGCTGCAGCCATTAATGCAAAGTTCGGTTCTTTGGATGCACTCAAAGAGGAATTTGGAAAAGCTGCTGCAACAAGATTCGGTTCCGGATGGGCATGGTTATCTGTTGTTAACGGTGAATTGGTAGTCAGTTCTACTCCTAACCAAGACAATCCTTTAATGGATGTTGCAGAGGTTAAAGGAACACCAATATTGGGTTTGGACGTTTGGGAACATGCATACTACTTAAATTATCAGAACAGAAGACCTGATTATGTTTCAGCTTTTTGGAATGTAGTTAATTGGGACGAAGTGGCAAAAAGATTTTCGGCTGCCAAATAAGCATCTAAAAATTTATTGAATAGAAAAAGCCTTGAAATTAGAACTTTCAAGGCTTTTTTGTATCCCAACCGAACGGTATTTATGTTCGATATTGAAACAGTCGATTTATATTCATAATTCATAACCGATTGTATTTCAATTAATTGTAAATAAATATAGGTCTTGGCATTTTATTTTCAATAGAGGTGGTACAGTACAATGAAAACTAAACCAACTATGAAAATTTCAACCCAGATTTTTGCTGCCCTGTTCCTGTTTTTTTTAGGAATGAGCAATCTTGCCGCCAAAGAAGTGGCCCACATCAAGGGACAGGTTAAAGACCAAAAAGGAGAAATCCTTCCCTTTGTTAATGTTGCATTGATAGAAGCTGGCAATGGAATATTGCTGACAGGTTCTGTAACCGATGAAAATGGTATGTTCCTCATTGAATCATCCCGATCAGGGAAGGTGCAATTGGTGATTTCATCCATTGGTTTTGAAACTTTTAAATCGGAAGCATTCGATATCCAACCTGGATTCTCAAAAGACTTTGGTGCACTTTCCATCAAAGAAGAAGTCGGAAATTTGAAGGAGGTGACTGTCAGGTCCACCAGGCCTGAGATAATCGTGGAAGCGGATAAAACAACCATCAACGTGGAAGGTACGGTCATGGCTGAAGGAAATACCGCATTGGATGTGATCTCAAGGTCCCCCGGAGTGTATGTCGATGAAAATGACAATATTAACCTGAACGGAAGATCTGGAGTCACAGTTATGATCAATGACCGTCAGACCTACATGAGTGCCAATGATCTCGCCAGTTTCCTTAGGGCAATGCCCGCAGAAAACATCAAAAGCATTGAGATCATCAACAATCCTACTTCACGTTTCGATGCAGAAGGTACAGCAGGGGTCATCAATATCAGGCTTAAGAAAAACAATATTGATGGGATGTTTGGAAACGTTCAGCTTGGAGGTCTTTACAATGGCCTATTTGCACCCAATACAGGTTTAAGCCTTAATGTTAAAAAGGGGAAATGGACCAACATGGCAAACCTGAATTACAGTGAATTCAACTTCCACAATGACCTGAATATCAATCGGAATTTCCAGTTGGATCAGGGATTATCAAATTTTGACCAGAATAGCAGAATCACCATGAAAAGCAGAAACCTGTTTTTTACTGGTGGGTCGGATTATGAGATCAATTCCAACCATAGCGTGGGTGTCAGTATTCAAGCTTCCCAAAGGAATGGGGCGGACGTAGGCAATTCATTGACAGAGATCAACAACCCCGGAACAGATGACCTCTTCTTTATCAGATCCTTGAATGATTCTGACTCAAAAAGTGATAGGGTTTTTGGTAATTTCCACTATGTAGGTATTCTGGATTCCACAGGTACCAAAATCACCACAGATGTGGATTATACCAAAATGAGGTCTAATAGTAATGCGCTTTTGACCAACAACAATTGGATCAATGAATTGGAGCAGCAATCCAACAGAGATTATATCCTGACCTTGAATGAAATGGATTATAGCATTTTGACAGCTAAAGCTGATTTCACAAAGCCCTTTGGCAAAGGAAGGGTCTTGGAGACCGGAGTGAAGGGAAGTTGGGTAAAATCTGACAACGTACTTGATCTCAGCAAGGCGGTAGAAGAAGAACCTTTTTCGCCAGATCCCAACAGCAACCATTTCATCTATGAAGAAAATGTACTGGCAGCTTATGCATCCTACAAAAGCAAATTTTCAGAAAAAGTAAGCTTTCAGGCCGGTTTAAGAACAGAATATTCAGACATTACGGGTACTTCCATCACCTTGGGTAGGGTGGACAAGCAAAACTATATAGATCTTTTCCCAAGTTTTTTTGTACAGCAGCAAGTGACAAAAGACTATCAGATCATCTACAATGCCAACAGAAGGATAGCCAGGCCAAACTACAGACTTTTGAACCCTTTTGTGTATTATATTGATCCGCTTACCACCGAACAAGGAAACCCTAATTTGAGACCACAGTATGCACATAACTTGGAGATGAACCATGTCATCAAAGGTGCTTACCAGTTTACTTTGGGTTATTCCTTGACCAATGATGTATTTCAGCAGATTTTCACACAGGATGAAGAATCCAGAACCACAACTACTTACACAGCCAATCTTGACAAATCCCAAAACTGGAATTTCAGGACGATGATCCCGGTAGAAATCAGGCCATGGTGGAATACCAGTAACATGATTCAAGTGAACAATTCCAGGTGGAAATCTATGATTGGAGATGCGCTGCTCGATGTGTCTCAGACTTCTTTGACCTTGAGATCGCAACATACCATCAATTTACCCGCAGGATTCAAGGCTGAAGTAATGGGGATGTATATTGGTCCCTCACAGTATGGACAGGCTACTATCAAAGGCTTTGCATGGATGGATGCAGGCCTTACCAAATCCATCATGAAGGATAAAATGACCTTAACCCTTAATGGTACGGATTTATTTAGAAGTCAATTTATAAGGGCTGCGGTTCAATTTGATAATAT
The DNA here is from genome assembly GCF_041751335.1 of Aquiflexum sp. Lineage (GTDB taxonomy): Bacteria > Bacteroidota > Bacteroidia > Cytophagales > Cyclobacteriaceae > Aquiflexum. Next base: position 26,057 of record NZ_JBGSXS010000011.1, on the reverse strand, counting down.
CGACACCAAATTCGAGCAATATAGAAATACCCAAGGAGTAAGATTCACACTCAGGTATAAATTTGCCCAAGGAGAAAGCTTCAGGGTTTCAAACAGAAGTGGCAGTACAGAAGAAAGAAACAGATTAGATTAATTTTTCACGGAGTGGTATTTCAAGTTTCTTGAAATACCACTCCGTAGAAAATTATATATTGGTAATTTAAATATTCCCTACTTTGTCAAATTAATTATTGAAGGAAGAAACCTGTAAGGATTAAGAGGTGAACTTGCAACAGATTCAAAGTATAATGGCTAAAACCTGGCAGTTTTTTAGCCCCTTCCCAAAATGAAAAAGTACGATTAATACGAACAATCCATCAATTTTAATGCGGCTTTAGCCCATTCTAAAATAAATTCAATTCTTAATTGGGCTTTATCCAAAAAGAATATGGCTAATACTCAAAAATTATAAAATCAAACGTAACTCACTTGTCATTTATAATTCCTGTTAGTTTTAATGTCAGAATAACCTCCAAAAAATGAGAAAGATCTTATCAATCATATTTATCAGTTTCATTACGGGGTCTGTTTCAGCACAAGAGTTTGACCATGAAAAATTGGACAATTACTTTGAAACTTTGGCTGCCAATAATAAACTAATGGGAAGTATTACCATGGCCAATGAAGGTGAAATTATTTATCAAAAGGCTTTTGGTTTTGCAGAGGTCGATCAACAAATCCCTCTAAGTACTGATAGCCGTTTTAGGGTAGGCTCTATTTCAAAAATGTTTACATCCGCTCTTATTTTAAAGGCAATAGAAGAGGAGAAAATTAAACTGGATCAAAAAATTGATGCGTTTTATCCTGAGATCGAGAATTCTGAAATCATCAGTATCAGTCAATTGATGAATCACAGAAGTGGAGTTCACAGTTTTACTTCTGACCCTGATTATTTGACTTGGCACACGGCACCAAAATCAAGAAAAAGCCTTTACAGCATTATCATTCATGGGGGAAGCGATTTTGAACCAGACAGTAAAGCGGATTACAGCAATTCAAACTATGTACTGCTGACCTGGATTCTGGAAGACATTTATGGTTTCCAAATAAGCCGAATGAAAACCTTCAAACATCCCAAAAGAGATTCTTAATTTCGCTGGAAGCTTATTCTAAATTTAAGACTTTCAAAAAGCTTCATTCAGAATGACGGATCTTCGCCCATCTGAGTATCTTCTTCACTCACATTCTCGAGGTTGAAGACTTGAAGTGCAGAAATCCCTTTTCTCGTGTCTTCTGTCTCCCGTCTCCCGTCTTTTTTCAACATCGGTCATCCGACATCGTCAACTTCGGACTTCCTACTTCAAAATATAGCTCACCCCAAAATTAGCCACCACGTTCTTTTTGTCCAAGCCAGGTACAAAATAGATGTCAGGGATATTTTCGAGATACCATTTGTAGTTCAGTGTACTGACCATCTGAAGATTGGCATTCACCAGCAGGTTTCCAAAGCGCCAATCCGCTATTAAAGAGGGCACTAAATCCACATATTTATTCCTCCAATCTTTGGATGCCTCAAACCGGAAATAGTAAAAATCATTGTTGTAAACAATGCGTTCGAAATGGAATGCTACCCTGTTGAAATCTTTAACCCAGGCTATTTCTGCCCAATTGACATTGGCTGCAGGACCATAACCCATTCCCAAAACCTGACCCTGATGGGTATAGCCATGGCGAACATGGTTATGTATATACCAGGTGTCCAAGTCACGGATACTTTGCCTGATAGTCTGTCCGGTCTGTGTCATTTCAGCACTGAACTGAATGAATTGCTTCTCCCATTTTAAAGGCATCAGATTGGAAAAGCCGAAAGTAAACCCTCTGTTCTTCTCAGGAGTGATCATAAAATCCATCAATCTCCTACTGTTGCCATTGGTGCCATACTCACCGTAAAATTCAAAATGTCCCTCAGCACTCATCCACCTGAAAAATCCGGAACTAAACTGCTGTCTTTTGTTTCTATCAGGATTATAAACATTGTTGAGCTTCTTTTCGCCATTGAATATCGGCAGATAATCATCAAAACTGTCCATATCTGCCCTATACATGTGATTGACGGAAGCATAACCCAAGGACAGTCCGGGAACCCACTTTGGCTGATAGGAGAAAATAAGACCAGAGAGATACCTATTTCCATCTGCACTTTTCGGCAAGAAGACATCATTGTTCTGAAATCTAAAATCTGAATGAGGAGGAAGATGGTCTGTACTTTTCAAAAATCCAGAGATCATCTGCCATTCAAAATCACCGATCTTGGTTTCTATTGGCTTTTGGGTATTCAAAGTAAAATGTAGAAAACCCGGGGCATTGTTGCTCATGATAAGAGAAGTTCTTTTTCCCGGTCCCCACCATAAATTTTCAGTAGATAGTCCAAATGAAACGCCATTGTGGTTGAAGCGAATACTTGACTGACCTCCCAGTAGCCGGATATAAGCCGCTGCCCCAAACCTTTCCGGCATATCGATCCGGTTGAGGTATTCATAATAATAGAGAATGGTAGATTGATGTTCTATTGGAAAACCTTGAAATTCTCTGTTTTCAGCAATAATGATTTCCGGTTGGAGCTGAATACTGAGTTTTCCATATTGAGCAAATACCCCGGCGCTGATTACATTTTGCATTCCTCTGTTGGGGATCATGGCCCCATTGTTCTGGCCAAAGGCATAATGTGAATTGTACTGGAATCTGTTGGTGAAAGGTAGCGTTAGAATTTTGACTTTTTCTTTCTCATCTAAAAACCCATGAAACTCTGACTTCCCAAAAGCCACAAATGAATCATCAAGATCAAATCCAATTTCCTTGTCAAAAGCATAGACTGGATATAATGGACGGATATTAAATGAAGTTTTGTCACTCAGTTCTCCAAGCAACTGCATTCTTCGCATATATTCCTCCAACACGGGTGAACCCACAGGTACTGTTTGGGCAAGGGCAGCTGAAGTAGCAAGAAGAAAGAGAAATAGAAAGATATATAATTTGCAGTTGGTCTTCATATCCTTGGTCATAGTACCACATAGGTTGACAACTCAATTTTTCCTACAGACCAGCTTTCATCACATTTCGGATCAGGACTGTTGGTTTGCATCAATTCATCCCCCAATGTGATTTTTGCATTTGGACCCTCATGTTTAATCAATCTAGTTACACGGTATTTTGAAGTACCATTGGGTGTTCCCTTCAAATGACAAAGACCGGGAAGAATTGTTTGTATGGCACCTTCCTTTGGCAGATTCTGCCTGAAAAAGTCATGTGGAAAGGATTGTCTTATACAATAAGTTGATTCACAGGGACTGTTTGAAAATGTGGTCCTCAAAACTTCTTCACCATCTACTTTCATAAACCAATAGTCGGGACCACTGAAACCTTCATCTAAATTGCCATCCCAACTGTCATGGATAAACAACTCAATGGTCACCCTTACTACATTGTGGTAAGGAAGACCGGGTATGGTAACAGATACTTCTTCATTATTATAATTCCCTAAGAGCGTATCGTTTTGAAAAATAAAAAGCCTTCCATTTTCAAAATTATGCAGGTCCATTTTTGAAAAATCATTGGAGTAAATGTTTTCAAAGCTTTCGCAACCACAAAGCGAATCCTGACAGGAATTTAATGTCAGCGATACTAATAAGAGAAGTAGTACGAAAAGGTGATAATACTTAAACCGAAGGGACATGGGGTAATAATAGGAAGCTAAATGAAGAACTGAATCTCACAAGTGTATAATCAGCATACAAATAAATGAAAATTAAACCGAAAAAGGCATATTTTTAAGAGAGTTTGTACTTGTCCACCAACTTTATCTCATTTGTTTGACGTGTGAATTACTTATTCTTTATTTACTTTTGATCTTTTGAATTTCAAGACAGTTTTGTCCTATAAAAGCCAAGCTAAAAAATTTAATCCATGATAGGTCCCTTTGAGTTAAATTCCAGAATAAATAGAACGGTCAACTATCAGGGTTCAGAATATCTGTTTTTCAGCGGTACGGCTTACTTGGGAATGGGTAATGTTCCCGAATTTGAAAAATTGATCATTGAAGGAATCACCAAATATGGCATCAGCCATGGGATGAGCAGGATCAACAATGTCAGGTTACATGTTTATCATCAATTTGAAACATTTTTTGCTGAAAGAGCCGGGGCAGAAAAATCCTTGGTTTGGAGCAGTGGTTTTCTGGCTGGCATGGCAGCAGTACAGTTCTTAGCCAAACAAGCAGACCATATATATGTCGGTCCTGATACCCATCCGGCCATTTTACCGGAAGGAATTACTCCTGATCCTTTTTCGGACCATATAACTTGGGCAGAATACTGTATAAAGAGTAGTGAAGAACTGCCCAGTTCGAAAATTCTGATTTTGGCCAATGCAGTAGATCCATTAAAACCAACAGTCCATCAGTTTGATTGGATCAAAGACCTTCCTGATAAACATGATTATACCTTATTGATAGATGACAGTCATGCTTTTGGGGTATTGGGTAATGGGATCTATGGTACATATAGTAAATGGAAGCATTTACCAGTCCGACTATTGGTTTCAGGTTCGCTAAACAAGGGTTTGTCCTTGCCAGCAGGAATATTGCTGGGAGATTCTACAACAATTGATAAAATTGCTGCAATCAATATTTTCAGGTCCTCTTCGCCACCTGCGCCGGGATATTTGCAGGCTTTTCTTCAAGCTGAGCACCTTTATCAAGTACAGCAACAAAAACTGACAGAAAATATCAGGTTGTTCCAGAATTTGATCAGCGATTTAAATTGTTTCAATTATACAGAAACATATCCTGTTTTTTCATTTCAAGATCAATCATGGCCGGAAATATTATTCCAAAATGGTATCCTGATATCCTCTTTTCCTTATCCAAACCCCACCGATCCGCTCACCAACAGGATCGTAGTATCGGCTGCCCACCACCCCGCAGATCTGATCCGATTACATAAAGTGATATCCGGTTTGGGAGAATGATGAAATTTGATTTAATTGGTTAGGATTTTAGTAATTCTGCAAGTAGGGCTAATTCCACCAAATGGCCTCGGCAAGCTCGGCCACCGGAAATGATGTTTTGTAGAGGAATGAGGGAAAGTGCGGCAAAGCCGCACTTTCCCTCATTCCTCAATGTACTGAACCCCGAGCTTGCCGAGGGGTAATTAAAATATACTTCAATAACTTGTATCATTCCAGAGATTCAGGTCAGGTAATATCCAACCCGTCTCCTGAAGATAAGTATCAATAATTATCAAAATTTCATCTCATGCCTCTCAAAAGTAATTCCTTTAACCTATTAATCTGCCTCTCTATTCTTTTATCCTGCCAACCCCAAGACCAAAAACCATTCGAAGACATTCCTGATACCTATCCTGTCCTAAAAATGGTTCTCCAAAGCCCGGATTCATTTCAGGTGCAAATTCTCTACACCCAGATCAACAGGAATGTAAATAATGAGCCTTCGTTCAGGGATTTTGATTTTAGACTTGATAATGATAAATATTTCTATCCCGCCAGCACTGTCAAATTGCCTGTAGCCATTTTAGCACTTGAATGGCTTGGTGAACAAAATCTAAAAGGGCTTACGGCACAAAGCGTGATGCTGTCTGATTCAGTCCGGCCTTCACAATTGCCGGCATATTATGACAGCACCGCCATAAACCTCATGCCCAGTATCGCGCACTATATCAGAAAAATCCTGCTAGTCAGTGATAATGATGCCTATAACCGGCTCTATGAACTTTTGGGTCAGGACTATATCAATTCCAAAATGAAGGAAAAAGGTATGAACCATTCTGTGATCAACCATAGATTGAGTATGCCGATGAGTGAAGAGGAAAACAGGTATTTTAATCCCATTAGTTTCCTAGATGAGTCAGGTGAAATCATTCTTGAAATACCAGAACGAAAGACGGATAAGATCTATTCCAACCTTGATCATCCTAAAATCGGAAAAGCCTATTATAGTAAAGGGGAATTGATTGAAGAGTCAATGGACTTTACCTTTAAAAATAAATTTGCCCTATCGGACCTTCATGGGGTGGTCAAAAGAATTGTATTTCCTGAGACTTTTGCTCCAAACGAGCGTTTCAACATTTCTGAAGAAGACAGGAAATTTATTCTCCAATACATGTCCATGCTGCCCGGAGAAAGTGATTATCCCAAATATGAGCTGCCTGAATACTACGACAGCTATTCCAAGTTCTTCAAGTTCGGCACTGATAAAAGCCCAATTCCTGCCCACTTCAGGATTTTCAATAAAACCGGAAATGCCTATGGTCATCTTTTGGATGGGTCATATTTTGTCGACTTTGAAAACGGCGTTGAGTTTTTTGTGACTGCCGTTATTTACTCTAATTCCAATGAAACGTTGAATGATGATACCTATGAATATGAAGAAATTGCATTTCCGTTTTTTGCAGAGTTGGGCGAGTATCTTTATCAATTGGAATTGAAAAGGGAAAAAGAAAGGAAGCCAGTGCTCTCGGAATTAAAAATGGATTATTGAGTTTATTAGATAAAAAAAAGCTGGTCTACCCAGCTTAAACATTCTCTGCCATGAACTTATCCAAATCCTCTAAACTGATGAGGTTCTCATAATAAGCCCTTCCGAATACTACGGCAGTGACTCCCATGTCCTTCAGTTTTTTGAAGTCATCAATGCTTCTGACACCCCCGCTTGCTGCCAGGTGAATGCCGGGAAATTTGCCGACGATTTTTTTGTACAATTCAAAGTTCGGACCTTCCATCACTCCGTCCCGAGTCACATCAGATACTTTCAAGTATTTAAGGCCTCTTTCGTAGAAGAACTCAATGTGTTCAAAAAGATCAATTTCTGTTTTTTTCAGCCATCCCCTTGTTTTGATTTTCAGATCAGCAGGGTTGGTATCCGCAGCAAGGATGATTTTTTCTCTGCCATAAGAAACAAGCCATTGGGCAAATCTTTCAGGATAAGAAGCCGCAACAGAAGCTGCAGTTATTGTTTTTGCACCAAATTCAAATGCCTTGAGTACATCTCCATCAGTAGAAATTCCTCCTGTGAAATCCACAATCAGGTCAGTATATCCGGCTATGGCTTCCAAAATATGGTAATTCTTGGGTTCTCCTCTTCGTGCCCCATCCAGGTCTACTAAATGCAACCATTTGATACCATGGTCTTCAAATGCTTTGGCTATTTCCAAAGGATTGTTGGAAATCACTTCTTGGGTTGCAAAATCACCCCTTTTTAAACGGACACATTTACCGTTGATCAGCCAGATAGATGGGATAATATCAAACATAGTTATACAATTCAATAGGTTTAAAAAGGATTTCTTATGTACTGGGATTTGATCAGGTTCTGGAATGAATTGTTCACTGATCGGATTTAAAGATAATACAAGAAAGGAGAATTTGGCAACCCTCCACCAAAATGTTTGGTAAATTTACCGTTCACCACAACCAATCAAATACTTAAATTTTCAATAAACCAATTTTGCCACAGTCCCATTACTACCAGAGGCCCAAATGGAAGTGCTTGTTTTGTCCAATTTAACAGCATGAAAACCATCATCTGAAAATAGTACCCAGTTTTCTCCACCGTCTTTGGAAAAATCAGATCCATTGGGTCCGACACATATCAACCAATGAAATCTTTGGAAATACTGAACCCCGGACCTGAAGCCTGAAGGGGCCTGACCTTCGCCTAAACGCCAGGTTTTTCCATTATCAACAGAAATGACAAAATTTTTACCTACTCCTTCAATCTTCAAAAAATCTCCTCCTACTCCTACCATTACCCCACCTCCGATTTTCGCCAATGAAAATATCCCCTGAGAATCTTTTTCCTGAATGATGGGGGTATCATAGGTATTCCAATGGTAGCCATTATCTGAAGAATGGTAAATCTTACTTGCATTGCCTGCACTTGCAAACCAGATATTGTCATAATCCACCAAAATGCCGGAACCACTCGCTGCAAAAGAGCCGCCACCTATTGGACCATCAGGTGACAATTCCAGTACCTTCCAAGTATCACCCTCATCTTTGGTTTCCAATAAAGCCCATTTGCCATTTACAACATCGCCAACGGCATAGCCCTTGGTATGGATAAATGCCATTCCGTCAAAAAAATCATCTGTTGTTCCTTGAAATTTTTTCTCCCAAGTTTTGCCTCCATCAATGGTTTTATAAATTACTGCAGGCTGACCCGCTGAAAGCACTATTGCAGTATTTGCATCTATCGCCTCAATATCTCTAAAATCTACTGTATCCATGCCTGCGACTATGCCAGATTCCCAAGTTTCTCCACCATCCAGTGTCCTTAGCCAAGTCCCGTTGGATCCACTTGCCCAAACAATCTGATCAGTCAAAGGCGATAAACCCCTGATTGATGATTGGGTTGAAGTATTCTTTTTTTCCCATCCTGCTGGAACATCGGGAACCTTGATTTTTTTTTCTTCACTACAGGATAATAGGCCAAGGATAAGGAAAAGAGATAATAGATATTTGGTCATAGTAAATGTCCTGATTTTAAAACTTTCCCAGGTAATTTCAAAGTTCGTCTTTTTCAATTGAAAAAACAGGAACGCAACAAAAAAAGCGACAAGATGTCTTATCGCTTTTTATTTTGAATGGGACTGTAAATATTACATTTTGGCCGAATAATTCGGTGCCTCCCTTGTAATGCTTACATCATGTGGGTGGGATTCTTTGACACCTGCAGCGGTAATTTTTACAAATTTTCCGTTTTTCTGAAGATCCTCTATTGATTTGGTGCCACAGTAGCCCATTCCGGCCTGCAAACCTCCGACCAACTGGTATAATACTTCTGCGACCAAGCCTTTGTAGGCAACTCTTCCCACAATGCCTTCAGGAACAAGTTTTTTAATATTTTCTTCGGCATCTTGGAAATACCTGTCTTTTGATCCGGATTCCATGGCTTCCAAAGACCCCATACCTCTGTATGACTTGAATTTTCTTCCTTCGAAAATGATCATTTCTCCCGGTGCTTCTTCGGTTCCAGCGAGAAGAGACCCGATCATGATGGATCCAGCTCCAGCCGCAATCGCCTTGACCAAATCCCCGGAATAGCGGATACCACCATCGGCAATTACAGGAACGTTTTTACCTTTTAGCGCTTCAGCACACTCAAAAACTGCCGAAAGTTGAGGAACGCCTACCCCTGCAATCACTCTGGTAGTACAGATACTACCCGGCCCAACTCCAACTTTTACAGCATCCGCTCCAGCAGCTGCCAATGCCAAAGCGGCTTCAGGAGTGGCAATATTCCCAACTATGACATCAAGATCAGGAAAAACCTCTTTGATTTTCCGGCAGGTTTCGATCACACCCTTGGAATGTCCATGGGCGGTATCAATTGAAACCACGTCTACGCCCGCATTTTTGAGGGCATCAACCCTTTCTACAATATCGGCGGTCACGCCAACAGCTGCACCCACTCGTAATCTTCCGAATTCATCTTTGCATGCAGAGGGCTTATCTCTTCTTTTCAAGATATCCTTGTAGGTGATCAATCCTGTCAATTTGTACTCATCATCGACAATAGGAAGCTTTTCGATTTTATATTCTTGCAGAATTTCCTCAGCTTGCTCCAAAGAAATTCCTGCTTTGGCAGTGATCAGATTTTCTTTGGTCATGATGTCCCTTATATTCACATGGGGATCTTTGATAAAGCGCAGGTCTCTATTGGTAATGATGCCCTTCAGCGTTCTTTTATCATCGACAACAGGAATACCACCGATATTGAATTCACGCATGATGGCTTCCGCATCTCTTACTTTTGCATTGATATCTAGGGTAATAGGATCCAAAATCATCCCTGCCTGAGAGCGTTTCACCTTCCTGACTTGGGCGGCTTGCTTCTCAATGGACATATTTTTATGTATAAAGCCTAGCCCACCTTCCAAAGCAATGGAAATGGCCAATTCTGCTTCTGTGACCGTATCCATAGCAGCCGAAACCAAAGGAATATTAAGCCTGATGTTTTTTGTAAGTTGAGTGGAAGTATTGGTGTCGCGCGGTAGGACTTCGGAGTATCCTGGGACAAGAAGCACATCATCGTAGGTGAGTGCTTCAAAGAGGAATTTATCGTTATTTCGATTCATAGCAAATATTGGTTAGGTAACCCTATTTGCCCGTCAAAGATACACACAATTTCTAATGCCAATCAAACCGATTTCAAATAAAATTTATGTTTCGTACAAATTCCATATCAGAAATGGAATTTTCTTTGGATTCACTGACATTTATAAAAAAGGAATGTAGATCGTATAAAACTGAGTGACAACCATTTTTTAGGTTGAATCTTTCAGGGAAAAACTATCAATCCCCTTCCGGCCATGGCATTCCATAATGTCCCCAATGATAAAAAGAAATAGAAAATGCCAAATACCATCACAGGTTTGGTGTTTTCCCTTGAAAAATACCAAGCAAATAAGGGAATGGCCTGCAAAGCATGCAAACCTAGAAAATGGAATATTCTTAGGTCGCCATAGGTCTTGGCCCAATTCAGAAAATACAATCCTTCTTGACCGTCCTCAGCACCAACAGTATGCCGAAGGTTGGATGCCATCAAATAACCTTCCAAGCTTGCGATGATAAAAACCACCATCCCGATCTGAATCCCTATTTTATACCCTTTTGGAAGCGTATCAACTTTCCTAAACAAAAGAAAAGCCCAAAATACCATGATGGTATTGATCAATATGGCTATTCCCATGATTTGAAAAAGAACGGCATTCAATATTGAACTGATATTGAAATGGGACATCTCGCCCCTAGCTGCCTGACCTATGATGATTACCTGTTCGATAGAAAGCACCAAAATGATGATCAATTCAATCTTTTTGACCTTTGATTTCTGTGGCAACTCATAAACCAACCAAGCCATAGTCCAAACAAAAACTCCAATGGATATGGCAAATTTCATTGGTTTGATCCATACATTGACCCCGAACAGTATTCTCTCATCAAAAAGTGAAATACAAAGCAAGAGGAAAAACAACAAAAAATTTATTGTTCCAAACCAACCTAAGTTGGGACTCCTCCTATAAATTTCCTTTATCAGGTTCACGGGTGAAATGGACTTTGATTAAGCTTTTTAAGTTTAACTCCCCGAATTAAGAAATAAGTCAATAGACCTACCGGCCCCAACATAAACGTGAGGATCAAACATGGCAAAACAATCCATCTATTGATGTCTTTTTCCCAAGCATCTTTGGTAATCCACATCCCCACAAAAAGGTCAAAGACCAAATAATGGATCCATCCTGCCAACAATGCCTCATCGGATCCAAATAAAGTCCTGACCTCAGCCAAACTACCAAATCCACCTTCAGATTCTCCTCCAAGACCCATCACAATGTAAAATAAGTAAGTCAAGGCCAAAATGATAAAGACCCCTGAAAAAAGGGTCTGATAAATCCATTTGCGGGGATAAAAAATAAACAAGGCAATCCATGAAAAAAAGGACAGCATGCTGGCCATTCCGAATATAGCTTCTAGTGTGGACATGTGTTGGTTGATTTTAGAGTTTGATTAAAACTACAAAAATTCCCAAGCAGTCTTTCAATTCGATGAAAAAAATTTGATTTGTCTGTCTCCTAACCACCCTCAGGAATACGCAGTATACTTCTCTCCTCCTCCTACCCATCATCGGTCATCCAACATCGGTCATTGGTCAATAAATTCAAGAAACTGAAAAAAACAAGTAACAGTGGAATCACAAAAATCCTTTCCCCTAAGCCTCCTTCCTTTTCAACTTAGCAATATAAAACCCATCAAACCCACTTTCCTGTGCCAAAACTTTTTGGTCCTCCAAAAGCTCAAACTCTTTGCCTTTTTCAGATGCAAGAAATTTCTCCACCTGATGTTGGTTTTCAGAAGGTAAAATACTACAGGTAGCATAGACCATAATCCCTCCCTTTTTGACCATGGAGGAATAGTTTTGCAGGATTTCCTGTTGGATGGTCTGTACCTTTTCAATTGATTCAGGACTAAGTTTCCATTTGGTATCCGGGTTTCTTTTCAAGACCCCCAATCCGGAACAGGGGACATCCAAAAGCACACGATCTGCAGATTCACTCAATCTTTTGATGGTTTTACTTCCTTCTATTACCTTAGGTTCAATGATACTGATACCATTTCTTCTTGCTCTTATTTTAGTGTTTTGAAGCTTCCAGCCCTCCGTATCCATTGACAATATCCGACCCTTGTTCTCCATCAATGCGGCCAAATGAAGGGATTTACCTCCGGCCCCTGCGCAGGCATCAATTACCCGCATTCCAGGTTCCACATCCAATGCTGTGGCAACCAACTGGGAAGAAGCGTCCTGAACCTCAAATAACCCTTCTTTGAAGGCTGAATTTTTGAATACATTCTGTCTTTTTGCCAATACTAGCGCGTCTTTATAACCCTTAGGAGCATAGGACTCTATCTCTTCATCTGCCAATCGGTTCATCAATTGTTCCCTAGTAATTTTGAGGGTATTGACCCTCAGTACCACTTCCGCCTGCTGATTGAGGGTATTTATTTCTTCCTCCCATTTATCTCCCAGTTGTTCAGCGCCCATTTCATCCAGCCAATCCGGGATAGATTGGATGACTGCCCTGTTATTCAATCTTTCATATCTTCGGTGAATGCCATCACCATCAAGGCCTTTGAATTCCCTCCAGTCTGGAAGTGTCCTTCCCTGCAACAACCAATAGGTTCCAAAAAGCTGATAGGTGTCCTTGGAAGGACTCAAAAAATTGATCAACCTCCACCATCTTACCATATCATAAACGGATTCCGCAATGAAGCCCCTGTCTCTCGCTCCCCATTTTGGATTGGATTTGAGGGTTCTTTCGATCACTTTGTCTGCGTATCGATTATCATTGAAAATTTCATCTATGGCCTGAACGACTGCATAGACTGTATTTGTGAAAAGCTTCATGTCTTTTTGTTTGAAAGGACAAAGATAGGAAGATTCCCAAGAGCGGAGTGTTGAAATCCAAAATCCCTACTATGGATATTTTTGCTAATTTTGCCCTTTCAATAGAAAAAGATTTATGCTTGACAAATTACAGGCGCTGAAAGATAGATTCATCGAAGTTGGCCAGTTGATCATACAGCCCGATGCCATGTCGAACATGTCCAAATACACCAAGTTGAATAAGGAATACAGGGACCTTGAAAAAATAGTCATCCTGTATGACGACTATAAAAATGTTTTGGAGAACATCAGCAGTACCAAAGAAATCCTGGACAAGGAAAAAGACCCTGATTTCAGGGAAATGGCCAAAATCGAGTTGGATGAACTGAAATCGAGGCAAGAAGAACTTGAAGAAGAGCTCAAACAGCAATTGATCCCCAAAGACCCAAATGATTCCAAAGACTGTATCCTCGAAATCCGCGGCGGTACTGGTGGAGATGAGGCCGCTATTTTTGCAGGAGATCTTTTCAGGATGTATGAAAGGTTTTGCGAAAAACAAGGTTGGAAACTGACTGTCCTTGATTTGACTTTTGGTTCATCAGGAGGCTACAAAGAGATTATCAGTACCATCACCGGTGCAGATGTATACGGGATGATGAAATTTGAATCAGGTGTACACCGTGTACAAAGAGTACCTGCTACCGAAACCCAAGGCCGGGTGCATACTTCCGCAGCCACTGTAGCCGTACTTCCGGAAATGGATGAAGTGGAAGTGAATATCAACATGAATGAAATCCGAAAGGATACTTATTGCTCTTCTGGTCCCGGCGGTCAGTCAGTCAATACCACCTATTCGGCGGTACGTTTGACTCATATCCCGACAGGATTGATTGTGACTTGTCAAGATGAAAAGTCCCAGATCAAAAACTTTGAGAAGGCCTTAAAAGTACTTCGATCAAGGTTATATGAAATTGAACTGGACAAGCACAATGAAGCTGTTGGTGCCCAAAGAAGATCCATGGTGGCAAGTGGTGACCGTTCTGACAAAATCAGAACATACAACTATTCCCAAAGCCGGGTTACAGACCACCGAATCAACAAAACAGTGTACAATCTTCCTGACATCATGGATGGCAATATTGAGGATTTCATATCAGCCCTTAGGTTTGCCGAGAATCTCGAGAAAATGAAGAATACGGGAATGGAGGAGGATTAGGGAAAGGATGAAAGAGAAGGGATGAAGGTAGAAGAAGCGAGAAGTGAGAGCCGAGAATCGAGAAGCGAGATTGAAATCAAGTTACCCCCTAGGCAGCCGTCATTCTGAGGTACGAAGAATCTCCAGAGGTCCTATTTATGTTTATAATATATTTCCTGATCCTCGAGAGACCCTTTTCCCGATAGCCATGAAGATCAGGGTGACGCGCCGGTCCGATTACGTCATTGGTAGGCACGAGGGATTTCTAGAGGTAAAAATAATGGAATCACAAAAGTGACAAAAGAAAACAAAAGTTAATGGATATCAATTTTTTTTAATGTAGTCTTTTGTTCCCTTTTGTTTCTTTTGTGGTTCAAATAAAATTCCCTGTATGTTTATCCACAAATTTTCAAAAGTTAAATCTTAAATCCATCCACCTACCATCATATCCACCTCTTCCAAAAGCCCTTTCAATTGATTGTAGGATTTGACAGGGGAATCGCTTTCTGATTCTTGGTCTGAGGAGGTTGAAAAATCATCAAATGCCTTTTCTTGGTTATTTCTACGAAGTTTCCTTCTATTTTTTTTGGTATCAGATTTATCTATTTCATTCAAATTTTTCTCCTTGGCCACCTTGTCAAGATTGTCTATCTGCCTTGGGCAAAAGAAAAAAGAAGTCTCAGAAAATATCATCACTTTAGGCTGAAAGGTCAAGCAAAATCCTGATGATATCGAAACCAATAAGAATACTAAAATAAGTCCATAGGACTTTAACAATGATCCTTCAAAATTCATAACAGATTTGGGTTGGTGCAATTACATGTTTTTTACTACTTCTTTTTTGGGAAGACGGATACTCCACATTCCTCTCAAATCCCCGATTTTATGACCTTTGGCCTTATCTTCTGGGTAAAGTTCGTCTAAGACTTTTTGGGTTTCAGAGCTGATTTCTGTCCCTGCTTGTCCATGACAATTTAAGCAAAGCGCATTTGGAATCATGATGGCCTTAGTAAACAACAAAACTTCCCCGCCTTCAATTTTCTGGATACTTGGTTCATTCGCAATGTCATTTTCACCATTGTAAACATAAGTATCTAAAATTCCCTCTTCAAATTCCAATGGCTGGTCTGCGGGGTTTCTATATTGGTTGGACACCCTTTTGATCTCCACATTGTATTTATCTGAAACTTCCTTTAAGATGGGCAGTGCATTTACATTGCAGAACTTGATAGCTTCAGGTACTCCATCGTCCGCGATTGCTTTCTGCAAGGCAGTTATCAATTGTTTTTGTGCCTCGGTACTGATTTCCTCTCCCCATACCATAGCTGCTTGAATGATGTCCGCCTCGTTGAGTTTTTTCACCTCCATGCTTTTATTCACTTCCTCAAAAACATCCTTGCTCACTCTTTCATTTGAGTTACAGGAGGTTAAAAGTAATGTTGATAAAAATAATTTAAATAAATTTTTCATTTTTTTTTGCTTTCGCTACTACAAAAGTAGAGTTAAATCACGAGTTTCTAAAGACATTATTGCTGTTTGTGCCGTACATCTGCTAATTAGATAGTTTCAAAAGTTTCCTGAGCATCTCCTAATATTTCATTTATGGGATTTAATCCTATTTTTGTAGCAATAGAAGCATGAATTTAAAACATGAAGCGCTTAGCACCCATTTTGATTTTTATTTTATTCCACAGCCTGGTTTATTCCCAAACTTGGAGAAGAGTAGGCGGCTGGGGCAATCAGCTTACCGGAATTACTTGGGTCAGTGATGAGACAGGTTTTATAGCAGGAGATCAGGTCATACTGAAAACCATCGATGGCGGACTCAGTTGGGTAGAACAGGAAGCGCCTTCCAAAAATAGAATGTGGGGTGTTGGTTTTTTCAATGAAACGCTTGGACTCATGGTAGGTGAAGGTGGAGATGTATACCGCACCACCAATGGAGGGCAAACCTGGCAATTGTCCAATGCCGGCACCCAAAGAACCCTGAAAAGTGTCAAATTTCTGAATGAAACACGAGCCTACGCCGTGGGTGAAAACGGAGAAGTTTTTCGGTCTACCAATGGCGGGCAAAGTTGGGCAAGACAATCCGTGGGCACTACTTCAAATCTCAATAGCCTGTACTTTGTTAATCAGGATACCGGATATATCGCCACCTCCCAAGGACAGGTTATCAGGACTTTTAATGGAGGAAACAACTGGAACGTTCAAAATACGGGACAGACCAAAAGCTTGGCAGATATCCATTTTACATCTGGTATGGTAGGATATGCGGTGGGCCAACAGGGTACACTCATCAAAACCACAAATGCCGGCTTAAATTGGACCCTCTTGAACAGCGGCACTGAAAGAGACCTAAATACAGTTTCATTCAATAGGTCAAATCCTAATTTCGGGGTGTTTTTGGGAGAAAATGCAACAATACTTAGGACAGCTAATGCCGGTACCACCATTGATGGCATCAATATCAACAATACCCAGAATTACAATTCTGTCAGTTTCAGGAGGTCTTCCAATGTCGTTTTTGCAGTAGGAGAAAATGGCTTCGTCATCTCATCCAACAATTCAGGTACTAGCTGGGCGGTGAGACTTTCCGGTAGGGACAAGGATTATTCAAATACACAGTTCAGGACTGCGACACTTGGTTATATCATCGGTGAGGAGGGATTGGTTCTATCCACCAACAACGGTGGAAACACCTTAACAGATCGTTCGAGACCGCTTTCGATTACTTTCAATGACTTGGCTTTTACCACCAATGCATTTGGATATATAGGAGGAGATAATGGGGTCCTTCTACGAACCACCAATTCCGGTGCCAACTGGACTTCTCTTACTCCGGGAACGGAAGGAGCGATCAACGGTCTTTATTTTTTCAATAATGCCAATGGTTACATTGTAGGAGTTGGAGGGTTTATGGCCAAAACTTCTGATTCGGGTGTCATATGGTCAAAGATATCTGTTGGCAATACTGCAAACACTTTGGTTGATCTGGAGTTTTTTGATGCCACAACAGGTATTGTTATTGGCAAGAACGGATTTATCGCCCGAACCGAAGATGGGGAAACCTGGCAGATCGTAAACGCTCAATCCTCAGAAGACCTCAACGGTATAAAAAAATTAGACGAACAGACTGCAATCATCATCGGAAATAATGGAACAATCCTGAAAACTTCTGATCAAGGAAAAACCTGGACAAAAATCAATGCAGGAATTACAAGGAAATTAAATGCATTGGATTTCCTTGATGAATCTGTTGGTTTTGTCGCTGGAGAAAAAGGCTGGATGATGTCTACAAGAGATGGCGGCGAAACATGGACAAGTATGGCTACAGCTACATTTCAGGATTTTACAGGAATCAGTTTCGGAGATCTGAGTAGCGGTTTTGCAGTTGGAGAAAAAGGCACATTGTTCAACTATAGCTGTCAGGTCCCGGATGAGGCCACAGTTATCTTTGGGGAAGACAATGTCTGTATATCACAACAAATATATACTGTACAGAACAACGAAGGACCTGATGTCGAGTTTGAATGGAGAGTAGATGGGGGAACGATTCTTGGAGGTCAAGGAACCAACAGGATTGAAGTACGATGGGATGTTGCTGGTAGAAATGCAGTGTTGGTAAGGGGGAAAAATAATTGTGGAAACGGTCGCACCAAAGGACTCGAGGTTTTGGTTTCCACACAACCACAGCCAATTATTGACATTGAAGGTGAGGGTGCAGTCTGCCAAAATGAATCGATGGATTATCAAGTGACAGATATTCCCGGGACTATATTTATTTGGGAATTGGATGGAGGTGAAATCACCGCAGGACAAGGTACTTCCCAAATTACAGTTTTATGGACTGGTCTAGGGCAAAGGCAATTGAGAATTACACCAAATAATCCGTGTGGAATAGGGTCGACCTTTAGCAAAAGTATTCAGGTAGTGACTCCTCCGGAACAGCCTTCTGAAATCAATGGGCCTGAAATGGTCGGATTGACAGAGGAGGAATATGAAGTTACCAATGTGGCTAATGTGAATTTCCAATGGAGTATCAGTAACAATGCCGGAAAAGTAATCAGTGGACAGGGGACCAATAAAGTTAGGGTCAAATGGGAAAAAGAAGGAAATTATACGTTGACAGTTACTCCAATGAACGGCTGTAATTCTGGAAGTGCCAGAAGCCTAGAAATCAATATCAACCTGATCACAAGTATTAATCCCGAAATATCCGCTGGCAAAATATCCATTTATCCCAATCCATCTCAAGGAGATGTTCAGGTTTCTTTCAAAGGAATCAACGCTGTGATTTCAGTCATTGTGACGGATATATTTGGAAGTGAAGTTAGAAAAATCACGCCTTCAGGCGGAGCGGAATTAGTAGAATTTAGGGGACTTCCCAAAGGGATGTATTTCATTATGATTCGGAGTAGGGAGAAAGAGTATGTCAGTAAGTTATTGGTACGGTAAAAGTTTTCAGTAGGCAGTTTTCAGTAGGCAGTTTTCAGTTTTCAGTAGGCAGTATTCAGTATGCAGTATTCAGTATGCAGTTTACAGTCAGGAGTCAGTTGCATAGAGGATTGATCAGTGGCAGTTTTCAGTGGTCTGTTTGTGGGTCAGTTAACAGTTTTGACTACTGCCTACTGCTTACTCCGACTGCCTACTGACCAACTTTTCAGGCATCTCTTCAATTTCATCAACAAAAAAACCAATCCAAAATCTGAATCGGAACGTTTCCAAAATAAACCCTTTATCTTTTTACATAAACTCATAAAACTGCGTTATCTTAATGTTTTAATAATTGTTTGTTCATGAAATTACAGGGAAAAGAGAATATATGTTTGGTAACTTGGCATGAGGGGCACTTTCACAGCCTTTATCCTATTGCCAATAATCTCAAAATCTCTAAAAACCTCAGAGACAGCTTTCCTTCCCCTTATACCATCCATGATGCCCGTCATTGGATTGAACATAACCAAAAATTCAATCCTCCACAGAATTTTGCCATTGAATACGATGGGAAACTTGCCGGTTCGGTTGGCTGTGAACTTGGAAAAGACGAACTGAGAACCAATATGGAAATAGGTTTTTGGGTTGCAGAGGCTTTTTGGGGAAAAGGAATAGCTACGGAAGCTGTTCAGCTTTTTACCGAGTATGCCCTTGCCAAATTTCCGGAAGTAAAAAGAATCTTTGCCCAGGTGTATGACTTCAATGTTCCTTGTATGAAAGTGTTGGAAAATTCAGGATACGAACCTGAAGCAATCTTGAAACATGCATACATCAAGGAAGGGCAGATAGGAGACCTATTTCAATATGTCATTATAAGAGAAGAGGTGGAAAAATTTTTTGACTGATATTTCAAATTAAACATTTATTACATTTGCCCCCTATGAAACGGGCCTCTCTTCTAATTCTATTTTCATTACTAGCTTACCAAAAGGTTAAAGCTCAAGTCGCCAATGATTCTTTGGGAAATTCAGGGCGAATCGAGAAATTATTTGATTTTGGTGACTTGGTTATTGAAAGGATTTCGGGAAAGAATTGGGCATTTATTCCTGCACTTGTATATTCTCCCGAAACAAGCTTAGGCTTGGGCTTAAGAGCCATTAGGGTTTTTAGATATAAAGAAAAGGAACCATCAACGCTGAGGCCATCCTCTCTTCCCATTACCTTTTTATATACGCTGAACAATCAGGCCATTTTCACCACCGAGATTAATCTTTGGGCAAATGACAACAAAGAGTATTTCAACACCAGGCTGGAATTGTCAAATTTCCCATTCAAGTACTATGGGATTGGAAATAAACCGGACATATTGGAAGGGGAGCCTTACACCACCAGGTTTGCATATATTCACCTCAACTATCAAAGGAGAATTGCACCAGGACTTTACTTTGGGCCAAGATACGAGTTCCGGGTAGATGATATCTTTAGAAGGGTTCACGGTGGAATCTTGGAAACAACCCAAGTTCCCGGATATGACGGCCAAAGGATTTCAGGGTTGGGATTGGTGTTCAACCATGACACCCGAGACAATATTTTCCAACCCACCAAAGGCTGGCTCAATAGGTTGGAATGGATGGGTTATGCTTCCTTCCTTGGCAGCAATTTTGTTTTTAACCAATATACCTTAGACTTTCGAAAGTATTTCAAAACCAATGAAAAACAGGTTTTGGTGCTACAAAGTTGGTGGAGCTCAACTACTGGAAATCCTCCTTTTCAGCATTTGTCGCTTATCGGTGGAAGTGATAGAATGCGGGGATTTTTTGAAGGAAGGTACAGAGACAATCATGCCATGGTGCATCAGGCAGAATACAGACTGCGCCTATATAGGAATTTGGGTATGGTGTTATTTGGTCATACAGGACAGGTCGCAGCGCAAACATCTGATTTCAACTGGAACCGCTTCAAATATGGGGCAGGTTTTGGGTTCAGATATAGACTCAATCAGGAAGGACTCAATATAAGACTGGACTTTGCTTTCGGTGATCAGAGGGCATTTTACTTTGGATTGAATGAGGTGATATAGGTAAAAGAAATGATAGTATTAGTTCTCCATTCACCATCCGAATACATAATGAATTAGGCAGTTTATTTACCACGATTCAATCTTCGATTAGAGAGTTTTTTCCAAATGCTATTTGCTAAGTCAATTTCAACCTCAGACAATCCGTAATTCTGCTGTAAAATCGTTTTGTTTGTTATTTCTAATATTCTTTCGATTGGCTTTTTAGCTCTAATTAAAGAATCAATCAGTTTTAATGACTTGGAATTCTCCTCATTGTATGGAAGTAGAATTCTTTCTGTTTCATTTGGCATTAATTCTAGAACACCTCCTCCATGGCTTCTTCCCGAGACTTCTGCAAAAGCTAGGGATAATGAATTGTAATAACTTGCAGTGAATGCCTTGAGATTAGTCCCTGATTTCAAAAACACACGGTGCATAGTATCGGTGGTATAAGCATTGGCCTCATTCACAATTAACTTCGGATAAATATTATTTCTGCGAATAAACAGCGCATCAGATATCTTAAGTGATGGTACTACGAACCAATCATCTCTAATTCCACACTTGTACCCTTTGTGAATTCCAAGATCCTCCCCATACTTGATATATTTAAAAGCACCATTTGACTTATTAAGATTTTTAAATTCAGGAAAAACCAACAGGTGGGCTTTTGCTTTGGAGTATTTATTCTTTAGCCAATCATCATTATTAAAAATTACACTATTTACTTGAACACTTCTTCCCACCATTGGTCTTGCATAATCTGTTAAATCATACTCTTCAACTGTTGAAAGTGGGACAGTAAAAAAATCATTAGACCCAGTTGTAATTCCCACTTCAACATTAGCAAATTTTCCAATAGTAGGAATAGAATATTTTTTTGCTACATTTTCCAAAAAATCAATTTCGGCTTGATCCAAAAAATAAAAAGTCCATTTATTAGATTTGAAATCTATTCTCTTTTTGGGAAACTTTAATCTATTTAAATCAAGATTTTGAAGGTCAGTTGCATCTTTGAGTTCAATGTGATCAATATTATGATTATTGGTGTTATCCTTCTCGCACAATAATAAAACTACCTCTTGTTGGATATCAGGAAACACTAATTTTTCAAATGAAATAATATTTATCTTATTATAGAAATGAGCAAGAAAGTTTCGTAACTGCTGACCATAGGAGACTTGCAAAATTTCTGCTGGAAGGACGAATCCAATTTTGCCACCTGATTCCTTCAATAGAAGAGAGGAGCCGACAACAAACGACACCCATGCGTTGGTTAATTTTGAATATTTGAGACCAGCTTTGATGAAAATGTCTTCGGCAGCTACTTGCTGGTACCTATCGAAATATTGGTAACGTATGTAGGGCGGATTCCCAACGACGAGGTCAAATCTTTTCTCTGTATTCATACAAAATACATGAAAATCTGCAATGATGACCTCAGTTTCATCAAGATCAATGGACTTTGCTTTAGAAGCTTCAATGGGATCATATTCAATCGCAGTCACAGAATTGTATTTGAATCCCTCTGATTTCAAACTTTTTAGAAAATTCCCATCACCGCAGCTTGGTTCAAGAATATCGCAATTATTGCTTCCATTTATTGCCCATTTTAGAATAAAGTCCGTAATAGGTTTTGGTGTATAAAAACCGCCTCTTAGTTTCTCTTTGGATGCATTTTCAATTAATTTCATTCTTTGTTGGTATCAATTTCGGATTTTGTGCGATAAGCAACTTTTCTCTCTGCAACTACTAATATCTGTTGGGCCTGCTGATTGTATTTTTTAACAACTTCGTTTGCAATTTGGTCACTTACCATGCTAACATTTAGTTCTGATTCAGCAATATTGAAAATTTGAGAAAGTTTTTTGATGATACCCAAATTAGCTCTTCTTGTTCCTTTTTCGATCTTTCCAAGCATCGAAGTATCAATTTCCAGCAGAGAGGAAAGTTCTTTAAGTGTCATCTTTTTAGATTCCCTTAAATGTTTAATTTTTTCACCAAAGCTATATTCCATGAAAAACCTGATTTGGACTGAAGTTGTCCAAATATAGGAACGGTAAAGTTTAAATCAAAATTAGGGAACCGAATTAATCAATTTCTAACATAAAAAAATTTTCAGGGCCCGGACCTTTTGAAAGCTTTGCCGACAATCCTAATAATTCCCTTTTGCCAACAAATTCCTTTGCATCCCCCCAACTTACTGAAGTCATCGAGTTTTTCTGCCTGTAAGAAGCAGTATCCGTTTTAGTATTATGCTTCAACGCAAATGAAAAAACGCCAAGTTCTTTTCCTTTAATTTTTAATTGGAATAAAGCAGATGCTCTTTCAAGATGATTAGCATTGGCTTTTGTATCTCTTATCCATGTCAAATTGACAAAAAGATCCTCCCTAAAAAAATGTCTCTGGTCAATATTTAACATTTTACCCTTCTTAAACAAAATTGAACCGGTTGCATTAGTGTTTTTTCCTGTTGGAATATTCAAATCTCTTTCAGTCAACGGGCCGCTTTCCCATAATAATTGGGTAAGAATTTTCCCTGAATCTTCTAGGGTTCCAATTAATTCTAACTCCTCTTTAAATGTGAGTTTTAGTTCTGATGAAAGCGATTTAGTTTTTAATTTATCCCAAGGGATTTTTGAAGAGTTTCTTTTCGGAATTTCTTTGTTATGGCTTTCTACTGAACTTATGTTTTTAATTTTTTTACCATGTTGTTTTGATCTTAAGGATTCGCTTGGCACGATGCCATCCTTTACCAATGCCTCAATTAAATCAATATCAATTTTAAATAGATTTGGATCAGTAAAATCAAAAATAGAATGAAAATAGTCTTTTAGATCAGATAAGACCTTTAAGCCCTCTTCATCCCATTTATCAATTTGAATCAACAATGAGCTTTCAACATTTGTGAATAATCCCTTCCCAGTAAGATTAGAGGAGCCAATTATCAAAACTGCTTTTTCTTCTCCTTCAAAAAGGTAAATTTTTGGGTGAAATATTGGGGACTCTCTTTGATAAAAAATAAAACTATTAACATTTAGATTGTATAATTCCTCTAATGCCTCCTTAGATGTGCCATTTTGATCCACACCGACAATGATATTCAATTGATCAAAAGATTTTTTTGCTATATCAAAAGACTCAAGGAGTTTAATACCCAACGGACTTGAAAATGCGGAAATCGCAAAAAAAGTATTGAAGGATTTGTCTATTAAATAATTATTTAGATATCTACCAACTGAATTTGGTGAATTTTCTGTGAAGCCTTGTCCCAAAAATTTAACTTTCATTTTTCAGAATTTTCTAGATTTATAAACAATTCAGAAATTGAAAATTTTAGGGCAGAAGAAATTTTAGAGATATTTTCAAGTGAAATATTTTTTTCACCTCTTTCAATCATTCCAATATAAGTTCTGTGAAGACCAGCTTGATATGCCAATTCCTCTTGAGAAAGTTTTAATTCCATTCTCCTTCCTCTTACAACAGTCCCAAAAGATTTCGAAAGCTTATTGTCCATTTGAATACTATAGTTATCACAAATGTATAAGTCTGAGATATTAACGACTACATACTATAGTTAGCAAAAAAAGTTTTCTAGCTTCACCACAAAATTAGATTTTCTGATAAATTTTAGAAAAATCTTTAAAAATGTTAAAAATTTCCTTTTTTCTATAAATATTTAAATCTATTACAGGTTTTGGAGACACTATTTCATTCACATATCAAAATCCACTATTTACTTTTTTTTTATGAAAAGTTTTATGGGCAAAATTTGGTTTTTAGCCAAACTATGAATTTATTGTTTCGTATTGTTTGAAGTGTCTTTAACATTGAACCTAATTTATATGAAAGTAAATTCTTCGGTTTTTATCATTTTATTTTTTCTTGGCATGTCATTGATCGGGCAGATATTTGCCCAAGACTCCATAAACAAACTCAACAAGGATTTTCAACAGTATAGCAACAATTTTCCCTGGGAAAAAATATATCTCCACACTGACAAACCCCATTACTTCTTAAACGATACCATTTGGATCAAAGCTTATGGCCTGATTGAATCCAACAACGAATTGCCGGCAGCTACGCCTACGATGCCACTGTATGTCGATCTCATCGATGGAAAACTAGACAGGTTAATCAATCAGATTATCATTAAAATGGAAGATGGAATCGGCCAAGGAGATTTTGTTTTGCCAAGAGACTTGGTACCCGGTGCTTATACCATCAGGGCATATACCCAATGGATGCGCAATTTCGGAACCGATGCATTTTTTCAGAAAGACATTTGGGTTGGTGACTTGGGTGATGGTTGGGAATTCCGTAGCAGAGAACCGGAACTGAATCTTCAATTTTTCCCTGAAGGGGGTAATTTGGTAAACGGCATTAAAAGCAAAGTCGGGTTCAAGGCTACCAACGTATATGGCAAGGGCACAGATGTCCTGGGATATGTCTTAGATGCCAAGAAAGATACCTTGATGCGGTTTGAATCAGAATATCTGGGAATGGGTCAGTTTGAATTTACTCC
The DNA here is from genome assembly GCF_041751335.1 of Aquiflexum sp. GTDB lineage: Bacteria > Bacteroidota > Bacteroidia > Cytophagales > Cyclobacteriaceae > Aquiflexum. Next base: position 907 of record NZ_JBGSXS010000011.1, on the reverse strand, counting down.
TGAAAATAACCAAAACTATGAGGTGGTAGCCAAGTCTGCCGATAAGGATTGGACAAGGTTTAGATTTTCCAATGTAAAGTCATTGGGATATGTGCTTGAAATCAACCACAATTTTTCAGAAGATGACATAGAAATAATCATTAGCCATAATCTTGGGGAAGGAAGTGGTGGCAAAAAATTACATTTATTGGGTCTTTCCAAGGGCAAGGTGGTTTACCATGGAGAATTTGACGGTTCATTGGGGCAAAATAGGGTAGTCTTGGACAAAGATGATTTTATGCCTGGTTTGGTGACTTTTACATTGATGGATGAAGAAACCACCCTATTGGCAGAACGATTGGTCTACATGTTGCCTTTTGCCAGAGGTTCAGCGAATTTTAGTACAGAAAAAAATTCCTATAAACCCAAGGACTGGGTCAGGATGGAAATTGAAGTCATGGACGAGTTTGAGAGTCCTATTGAGGGTAATTTTTCCATTTCGGTCACTGATGCTTATCAGGTTATGCATTTGGAAAACAATCAAAACATCTATTCTTACCTACAGCTGAGTTCTGAGGTCAAAGGGGAAATAGAAGAGCCATTTTATTATTTCAACCCTGAAAACAAAAATGCAGAAAAGTACCTTGACAACCTGCTCCTTACCCAAGGTTGGAGGAGGTTTTCTTGGGAGCATTTAGCCAGATTGAAGGAAGAACCTGAATATGCTTTTGAGCCGGGTCTTTCTATTGGTGGGAAGGTTTATAGGGCAAATGACAAACCTATTCAGGAGCCTCACAACCTTACCTTGATGATTGACCACGGCTTTGGAACCCCATTTGTCCACCAAGGTGTAACAGATGAAGTCGGAAATTTTTCTTTTATAGGCCTGGATTATCAGGATTCTGTGTCCATGTACCTTCAGGCATTT
>NZ_JBGSXS010000010.1:0-27221 GCF_041751335.1 Aquiflexum sp. | reverse complement strand
CCGGGATCCATGATCCAGGGCATGGCGGGACCTGATGGTTTTAGGGGCAGGCCGGTGCTTGCTTCGGTAGCCCAAGGGATATAAACCACGTATCGGAGATAGGAGTCTTTGACTTCTCCGGTTTGGAGGTTGTAATTTTCGGCGTCTGCGGACAATACAAAAAGGGTAGCCCCATCTTTGGGCATTTTGAGTTTGCCGTTTTTCACTTCTTCCTCTCGGATGTCAAATATATCCTGAAAACCTTTCCCTTCTTTCTTCAATTGTCTTCCCCTTTCCATAAAAGGTTCCAGCCCAATATGGTAGCAGGAGGCATTGAAGCCTGGACTTTTTGGATCATCGGCCAGACAGATCAATTCATTGGTTCCCTTTCTCAACACGATAAATTCTCCTTTATCATTATAACCATAGACCATTGCGCCTTCTCTTTTATCTTCAGGTGCAGCCAGAAGGGCAGTTTTTATCTGTATTTCCTTGCTGGGAATTGTTTGGGAAAATGCAGGAAATGAGATAATGGAAAGCAGCAAAAATAAGACGGGGGTTTTCATGGGATTTAGTGGTTTTGTTATTCTACTAATTTAGAAAAAATATCAGCAAGGAAAGTCTATTTGGCCATAAACATTTCCCTGACCTTTAAATCAAATTTTTCTATGGCATAGCGAAGCATTGTTCTAGGCATTTTTTTATAATGCTTTTTTAAAAAATCATACTCGGTTTCATAATCCCGGTTCCCGACCTCTCTCAGCATCCAGCCTACAGCTTTATGGATCAAGTCATGTTTGTGGGAAAGCAAGATCTCAGAGATTTTGAGGGTTTCATTAAAATCATTTTTTCGGATAAAATAAAAGGTGCTGATAATGGCTATCCGTTGGTCCCAAAGATTAAAGGAATTGGCAAGGTCATATAGCAGTGTCCTGTTTTTATCAAATAGCCATGAACCCAAAATCAGATGGGCCGAACTGTCGACCAAATCCCAATTGTTTACAGATTTCCTATTGGAAAGGTAAAAATCCACACATTGTTTTTTTTCAAAGTCAGTTTTTGATTTTTCATAATTGAGTACAAGGATGAATATGGCGGTCAATCGCACCTCATGGTATGGAGAGGCAATCAAAGTCTCCAAATCCTTTTTCCCAGTTTCTTTCCAATATTTCTTCGCTATTTTTCTTTGGGCAGGGACTTTTACACCTAGGAATTGATCTCCTTCACCGTATTCACCTTTTCCTGTTTTAAAAAAGCGCGTAAAAAAAAGTATCTTCTCCTTATCTGAAGCCAATTTAAGTTCTGAGATAATTTGTTCCGAAATATTAATTTTAGAGTTCATTTGTGAAGTAGTGATGACTTAAAAATGAATTTTCTTAAAGATAATTTTTTGTTGAGGCTTTTAAATAATAAAACCTCCAAATAAAATTTATTTGGAGGTGGATATTTTAATATTAAGAATTCAAATTAAAAATCCATGTCTTCCATATCCTCCCTATCACCATCTCTTTTACCATTTTTATCTCTGAATCCCCCAAACCTATATGTGAATCCTAGTGTGCCTATTCTGGTTTCCCTGTTGAAGGCTCTATTGTAGACAAAACGTGAGTCAATAGTTTTAATTCTAAATATCTGGGTATTGAATACATCACTCACATTCAGACTTACCGTGGCTTTATTGTTCAGGATATCTTTTCTCAACCCAATATTCAAACCCCAATAAGGTTCAATTTCTCCTTGTGGAAAGACAATCGGTCCTCTATAATTTCCTTGAACCTGTACAGAAAATAGCTTTGGTATGGCCATTGTAGACAATAAATTCAATGTCCAGCTAAAATTGGAGTTATTAAACCCTTCACCTAGATTATCTCCAAATATCTCAGCGTAAAAGAAGTTTCCTGTTAAAGCCAAGTCAAACCAATCAGTCACTTGAATCTGATTGACCAACTCCAATCCCGTATTTTTTCTGATATTGGCATTTTCTCTACTTTGAACTGTGATATTGTCATCTAGTAGGGTGATGATTCTGGTTTGCACATTTGTGGAATATCTATGGTAAAGTGTAGCATTTAAAAGGTATCTAGACCATCCTTTCATGTATCCAAATTCATAGCTATCTGTTAATTCAGGTTGGAGTGTAGGGTTGCCCACAGAAAAATTCATTTGATCCCTAAGGTTATAGATGGGAGAAAGTGCCCAAATATTGGGTCTTGAAATTCTTCTGCTGTAATTGATAGAAATTTCCTGTTCTTCACCTAGGATGTAGGAAGTGTAAACACTTGGAAATAAATTGAAATAATTATTGATGAATTCTTCTCCAGAGCTTTCTAACTGACCCAAAGTTCGGGTATATTCACCTCTAAGTCCGACCTGATATCCAAACTTATTTAATCTGTTTCGGTAGATTAGGTAAGATGCGTAGACATCTTCATTAAACGTATACATGTCATTTAAAGAATCAATCGGGACCGGATTAAAGTTATTTGATGCCATTCCTTGCGCAAAAGATTGGTCTCTTTTCCATTCTCCAAAGGTTCCTTTTACTCCTGCTTCTAATTTGCCCGTTTCTCCAAGAGGATTTTCGTAGTCCAATTGAAATATGGAAAAATTGCTTTCCCTTATGCTTTCATCCAATTGGGTCAGACTGTTTTCAGGGACAAATTCATTAAATGAGTTGAAGAATGTCTGGTCTGTAAACTGTGATTGATCTCTATTGTCGTAAGCATATGAAATGGAGGTATTTAATTTTTTTCCAGTTGAATCCAAATCTAGGGTATAATAGATACCAGTTTCAAAATTGAGCCGGTTACTGGTTTCAAATCTATCTCTACTGAAAATACTGTCTAATTCATTATTGAAGTTTAGATTGTTCTGAAGCGTAAGTTCATCTTCCGTTTCACTTCCAAAATTTGCTTGGGCATAAACGCCAAGAACAGCATTGTCCGTAATGTTATAATCCATCCCTGTTCTGACTAAAGAACCCCTACGTTTCTCAATTTCATCGCCTTCCTCTTCCAGAAATCTGGATATACCCGCCAAAAAATTCTCTCTTCGGCCCTCGGCTATTCTAAACCGTCTTCTGTCCTGAAAGTCAAAGGAGGCAAAATAATTTACTTTATTCGTTCTATAATTAAGGTTTATTCCAGCCTGGTATTTATCCCTCGTTCCGATTGATGCATTTACCTGACCATTGAAACCCAAGTCCTGATTCTTTTTTAAAATAATGTTTATTATTCCGCCCACTCCTGCAGCATCATATCTAGAGGAAGGATTTGTAATCAGTTCCACTGATTTTATACTGTTTGCTGGGAATTGGGATAGTATGTTGTCTGTATCTGAGGAAGAAAGATTGGAAGGTCTTCCATTAATATAAATCAACACTTCACCACTTCCCCGCATCGATATCCCTCCCTCTTCATCTACCTGAATGGATGGCAACGTTCCCAAAAGTTCAGCTGCTGTTGCCCCTTCGGCGACAATACTGTTTTCTACATTATAAATTCTCTTATCGATATCACTGGTGAAGATTGAAGATACGCCTTCTACCACTACTTCCTGAAGGTTAGTGGCATCTGTCTTTATTCTGATGTTACCGACATTAAGAATATTTTTGTCGCCGACAGAAATATTTTTGAAGCCACTTTCATAACCAATAAAGCCTGCTCTTAAAATATATTCACCACTTTCTGATTCAAATGAAAATAATCCATCCAGATCACTCATTGCTCCTGTTACCAGAGAAGAATCTCCGGGATTGAGCAGGGCAATATTGGCAAATTCCATTGGCTGATTGGAGTTTGCATCTGAAATTTTCCCCTTGATAGTGTATGTCTGTGAAAAGGAGTTATAACTGAAAAGTGTGAAATTTAAAATTATTAAATAAAATAAAATAGGTCTCATTATTATACTTTTTTTATAGTTGGTGTAATCTGAAATATATTGTGATAATTAAATAAAATCAGGTTTTTATGAAGTTGAAATTTTATATATTCATTAAAAACAAAATTAAATTCCAATACACTGGTTTGACAATTAGAATAGAAGAAAGTTTAAATTTGATTTTACCTAATTTTTTCTTGCTTTTATGCAATGTTGTACCTAACAAGAAAACGCCGAAAAAGTGATTTGGTTCAGGAGATACATGTATATACAATTAATTTCTTTGGGCTGTATATGTCGTACATGAATGGTAAGGTCAAATCAGCTTAGAAGAAGCAATTGTCTCATTAAAAATCAACGAACCAATGATTTCTCGGATAATTGAAGGTAGTTCATTCAAAGTAAATGAAATTGCTTTCTGGTCAAGTTCGAAAAAATAAATAGATACTTATTCAGTTAAACATTTGCAAATCCAATAATTATGTAACAATAACAATAAATAGGTATTGTTAAGTTTATGTAATTCCGTTATTTTTGAAATGGTATTTAAATTATTTTAACTATGAATATTGACTGCACTTTTGGAAAGTTTAAAATTATTCAAACCGTATCGGATGATGAAGAATTATTGATTTTGTCAAAATGGGATTGCCTCAAAAATTTTTTTGCCAGTAGCAGGATTTTTTTGGTCAATCAGAAAGAAGCGGTTTTTGGCGTCTACCTCAATAAAAAGGAGTGTCTTGAAACCATCGATGTACTGATAAAAAACATTGATTACAAGGATTGGGACAATTTACATTTGGGAAGTGACCATTTTATTGTGAAAAATTAGATCTTAAAGATATATCAATCTGTTTTTATCTGTTGCAGCTTAATTTTCTACCAGTTTATTTAATGTTCCCTGGATGAGTCTGTCCACAATATCATAGGCATCGGCAGCAAATTCATGCGTAATCCTATTGGCTACTATAGCATTGAGGCTGAGCATTTCATGGCCCAGCATCCTTCCCATAGCATAATATCCGGCTGTTTCCATTTCAAAGTTTGTCATTTGGAATCCATCAACATTTAAAGATGCCAATTTTTCGATAATGTTCGGGATTGCTGGCTTAAGCCTTACCTCTCTACCTTGAGGGCCAAAAAATCCGGGACAAGTGACTGTATTTCCGTGGATCAACCCCTCGCCCAAAAGTTTCAGTAAAGTAGCAGAGCCCTCAATGCAATAAGGTTCAAATGAAATCCCAAGTTCCGCTTTGATTTTTTCACCAACTTCCCTTTCCAATGCTGTCTTTTTTATATTGTAGAAAGACATCAAAGAATCCAGTCCAATACCGTACTTAGAGGCCAACATCGAACCTGCTGGAATATCGGTTCTCATACTCCCAGAAGTGCCTATTCTGATAATGTCAAGGCTAGTGTGTTGTTTTTTAGGTATTCTGGTCTGCAGGTCAATATTGACCAAAGCGTCCAATTCGGTCATAAAGATCTCGATATTGTCGGTTCCCATGCCTGTACTGATGGCAGTGATTCTTTTTCCTTTATAAGTCCCAGTGTGTGTTACGAATTCCCTTTTGGAAATCTTAAACTCAATCTCATCAAAATACTGGGACACCTTTTGAACCCTGTCCGGATCACCTACGGCAATAACAGTTGAAGCCAGGTGCTCTGGCTTCAAGTTTAAATGATAAATGCTTCCGTCAGGATTTAGGATCAGTTCCGACTCGGGAATTCTTTTGTCCATGATTGGTTTGTTATACTTTTTCTTTGTCCTTACGTCTAATTAATCCCTTCAAAGGATTGTACCCATTGGTGTTTTTCTGATAGTAACCAGTGCCGGTGTACATTCTTTTTTCAGGATGATCTTTGCATTCAACCGAACAAGCACCATCCATTTTCCAGCCGCATTTTTCGCAGATTGGCAAGTGTTCGTTACAGCTTGGGTTGGCACAGTTGACCATTCGTTCAGATGCTGTACCACAGATATGACAGGTGGAAATCACTTTGGGATTGACCTTATTGATATCAACAGCAATCCTGTTGTCAAATACATAACATTTACCTTCAAAGTCTTCTCCGCCTGCTTCCATACCATATTTGATTATACCGCCATGAAGTTGATAGACATCTTTGAACCCTTGTTCCAGAAGGAAGGCAGATGCCTTTTCACATTTGATACCACCTGTGCAGTAGGTCAATATTTTTTTGTCCTTCAGGTGATTAAGTTCCTTTACCTTTTCCGGAAAATCCCTGAAATTTTCCATGTCTAGGGTAAGGGCATTTTTAAACCTGCCCAGTTCATGTTCGTAATTGGACCTGACATCGAGAATCACTACATCATCTCGATCTTTGAATGCTTTGAATTCCTCCGGTTCTAGATGCTTTCCCGTCTTAATATTAGGGTCCAGATGGCGGAGGCTACTGTGGACGATTTCAGGTTTGACACGCACATGTGTTTTTGCAAATGCATGGGTAGCATGTTCGTCTATCTTGAATTGGGTTTTTGCAAAACGTGAATCCGAATGGATATAGGCAATGTATTTTTCACAATCCTCCTTTAGACCGGATACGGTACCATTGAGTCCTTCAGGAGAAATGATGACACGCCCCATGATGTTGTTTTCAATGCAGAAGATATGGTGTTCTTCCCTGTAGGCTTCTGTGTCCTCGATAGTAGCATAACAGTAATAAAGCAGGATATTGTATTGTTTATTTTCCATAACTAAGGCCCTGTTTCAAGCAGGGTGTTTTGGTTTATAAGATTTTAGTCCCGATAGCTATCGGGATTATAAGGCAGATTTTAGATTGGGGAATGGATGCCCTTGATTCAATATTTTGATTGTAATTTCTTTTTGGTCGCTTTATGGGATTTAATGAATTTGATGGTTTATTTGACTTTTGCAGCGGGATTTCCGAAAACAGTTTCTCCGTCTTTGACATCTGAGATGACCACTGATCCGGCTCCAACCCTCGAGTTTTTGCCCAAAGTCACTCCGGATACCACAATTACGCCTGAACCTATAAAGGCCCCTTCTTTGACAGTTGCATTGGAGTTGACAACTGCCCCGGCGCCGATTTGCACAAAATCACCGATTTCTGCACCATGATCGATTATTGATCCAGAATTGAAAATGCAGTGACTTCCGACTTTTGCGCCGGCGCCAATATTGACTTTTGCATTGATAAAGTTACCGTGTCCAAGGTTGGCGTCGGTGGAGATGTAGGAAGTTTCATGGATGGCATTGATGGGTTGTACTTTCCGCTTATCGTTGAGCATTTTGACTAGAAACTGACGGTATTTGTTGTCATCTACGGCTACGAATGCTTCTGTTTTTTTTCCGATCAATTTGAGGAATCCATCATCTTCGGGGTGTCCAAGCACGGGGACCACATTGATCTCCGTACCGTGTAGTTTTTCATCCTCATCCAAAAATCCAAAAACAATGACTTTATTGCTGTTGAAGATTTCGAGTGCGGGATGGGCTATTCCTCTAGCCCCAAGTATGATGACAGGTTTGTCCATGATTTTTTTAATATTCGGATCGCAAAAGTACAGTTTATCGGACTTTTAACCAAAAATCATTTCCTTTCCGGTTTCAGGAGATTTTGGCCGATTTTACAGTCCAGACATTTTTTTGGTTTGCAATAGTCTTGGTAAAGTCCGATCATTCCTTGTGTATCAAAGGCATTTTGAGCCTCCCATGAATGAACTGAATACTTCCTTATAATAAAGTTGTCTTCGGCGGATACCTCTTGGAGCAGGTCAAAAGATTTTTCTTTCCATTCGGGTTCCTGAATGTATTGGCCATAGGCAAACCACAAAGGAACGATGAAGTTGATGGTGAGCAGCTTTAAAGTGTTATTGCTGAGTTTCTTGGATAATCTTTTTTGAGTGGGTTTGTCAATCCCAAAGTGTTGTTGCCAATATTCAGGGATATCTATTTCGAATACCTTTTTGAAAATTTCAAAATTCGCCGAAAAGTTGAGGATGGCTGAAAATAGGCTTGGGTTTTGACAAAGGATCTGAGCCAATTGTGCAATCCTCACGGCAGGGAAGTTTTGAGGCCTTATGCCCATCATCTTCCACTCATGATGGTGGATGATTTTTTTCAACCCGTATTTTCGTTGATAAAAATCATACTCTTTTTCCAGGAACTTTCCATACTCGTCCTGTGGGTTTTCAGGAATCAGGTCTGCCTGTCCAAGCAAAATGGCCTCAATGATTGAGGACTGACGACCATGTTTCTGCAATGTTTTGTATGGAATGCTCTCCGCCAACCTCAACATGGGTATGGCATTGGTCTTGAACCCAAAACATTGAAATAGCCACCTATAGGTACTTTCTTCCCAATCATTATTGGTGCTTTGCAAAATCCCTTTCAGTTGTTCGGATTTTTTTTCCAACCGCTCCACAAGTGCTTTTTCCAACATAGAGAACTTGATGATTGATTTTATCTCTTTCAATTCCTGACCACATAAGATCTCATCTTTGCGGCTAACCAGTCTCTCATAATTCCGCAATACATCCAGCCATATTTTTCCTTTTAGCTCCAAAGTTGGAATCAGCGTTCCATCATTTCGGTGGATGGGTCGGTCCTCTTCCCAAACCACATGCAAAACCACTGAGTTGTACCTTTGGTCGGCATCATGGTCATGTTGTTTCCATTCGGAGGATTTTCGATGCACTTCTACATGCCCTGCATGTTCCAGTTTACCGATTTTGATTTGAGCTTCTAAAAAATCAGGGCCTTCATGAAAATTATGAAAACCGATTTTTTTCACTTCTATCGGCAGTCCCGCTGTTGTCTTCAACTGCCCTTTATCGAAATATTGGTATTTCCATACCCGCTGTAGAAAATCTTCCTGAAAATCCATATCAAAAATTGTTTTAAAAATAAGTGAAACTCCAAACTGAAAGACACCTTTAATTTAGAAAGTTTTTGTCTTTTTTGAAACTATTATATAAAAACAATAAAACATGGCTTCTATAATGTCTTTTTCAACAAAGGCCTTAATTTTGCTTACTTAAATTTCGAGAAAACACAAACCAACATTACTGTGAAAAAAATTATTCTTTTGGCAATGGCCTTTCTTCCATTGATGGTATTTGCTCAAGAGCCCGGAATTGGGCTAAGATTGGGAGAGCCTTTATCAATCACCTACAAGACATTCCTTGACGATCAGATCTCCATCGAGGGAATGATCGGACGTGGAGGTCCCAATAGTGCCCAATATTACAGACGCTCTTTTGAAAATAACCGTCCAACTTCAAATGCCTTTTATTTTGGACACAGTACTTCTAATTCGGTGTCTTTCAATATCCGAGGAGCCTACCATGAAGATTTTACCAGTGATCTTGGTATTGAAGTCGGGTATTTGTTGGGCTATGCGGGGGTGGGTGCCCAATTGAGATCTGTGATGGTGGATTATTCTTACACGGACACCTCTATATCACCTAATTTACTGAGAGAAAGCAGAAGAAATATGGATTTTGGTCCTGAAATCTTCGGTGGAGCGGAGTATTATTTTGATGAATTACCCATCAGTGTTTTTGGAGAAGTTGGATTATTTATGGAATTGATTGACAGGTTTGGACATTTGAGGTTTCAAGGGGCCCTAGGTGTCAGGTATTTATTCTAAAGAATGAAGAAAAAAATAATAGGAGTGATAGTAATTCTTTTTATTGTTGCTGTGGTCTGCTTATTTTACCTGTTAGGTGGCTTCAACACGATTCACGTTGAAATTGAGGATTTGGGCCAAATCGAACTCTCTGGTGTTCAATTTAGAGGGCGGCCACAAGATGAAGTTTTGAGAGAGGCTTTCCAGCGCATAGAGGATTTGAAAAAGCAAAACCCTGAATCCACATTACATACCATTTATTTCTCTGAGCCTTCCGGCAAATTGGATACCATGGAAGTGTTTGTTGGATTGGAATCGAAATGGATAATGAATGAGGAGGGGTTAAAGAAAGTCTCTTTGGAAGCGAAGAGCGCTATTGTGGCCACTATTGCTGCCCATCGTTTTGTGATGCCCGGTCCGTTGAAAGTTAAAGCCAAAATGGAAGCGTTCGCTAAGAACCATGGGCTACCAAAACCCGAGATATTTGTGGACCGGATTATTGGACCTAATGAAGTAAAAGTTATCGGGCTTGTTAAATAAAGAATATTTGGATTAGTTTGATGAATCAATTGAATTATTACAAACAACTAAAATAAGGAAAATTTCGTCTAAAAAATTAATTCTCCTACATCTAAATAAAAATCCTATGAAAAAATTAGTTGCATTAATGTTAGTGGGAGGGTTTGCCCTCCTTCACGCTTGTGTCGGACCGATGGGACCTCCAGGACCTCCAGGACTTCAAGGTTTGGACGGAGAGGTGTTATTGGGAGAAGCTTTTGAAGTGGATGCGAATTTCACTGAGGCAAATAATTATACGGAAGAATTTTCTCTTACTCCACCTATTTTTGCGAGTGATGTTGTACTTGTATACATCAGATGGGAAACGTTAAACGGCAATACTATTTGGAGACTTCTGCCTCAAACAGTCTTTTTTGACGAAGGTGTGCTCGTGTATAATTTTGATTTTAGCAGGGTTGATTTTGCTTTATTCTTAGAAACGACTTTTGATCCTTCATTACTCAGTAACGATTGGACTAGAAACCAAAAGTTCAGAATCATTATTTTACCCGCTGAGTTTGGAAGTTCAAAGATCGATTTACATGACTATGATGGTGTAATGAATTTACTCGGCTTGTCAGAAAGCGATATCGTTAATTTAAAATCAAAAAATGAGAATTAAATCTGGGCTGCATGCAATTGAAAAATGACTTATTGTTAAGGGCGGCCAAAGGTGAACCTGTAGAACGGACCCCTGTTTGGTTGATGCGTCAAGCTGGAAGGATACTGCCTGAATATAGGGCTGTTCGAGACAGTGTAAGTGGATTTATTGAATTGGCCCAAACTCCGGAGTTGGCGGCAGAGGTAACCATTCAGCCTGTTGATCTTTTAGGCGTAGATGCTGCCATTATTTTTTCGGACATCTTAGTAATTCCTGAAGCCATGGGGCTTCCTTATGAGATGGTTGAAAAAAAAGGGCCTTTTTTCCCTGAAACAATAAAGTCTGCTTCCGATCTTAATAATCTAAGAATTGCAAATGGAACGGATGACCTAAGGTATGTGATTGATGCCATCCGGATTACAAAGAAAGCTTTGAATGGCAGAGTTCCTCTTATCGGATTTGCCGGAGCGCCATGGACAATATTTGCTTATATGATAGAAGGTTCAGGAAGTAAGACTTTTTCAAAAGCCAGGGCGATGTTGTACACTGAACCTGTTTTGTCCCATAAGCTCCTACAAATGATCACCTATAGTACAATCAATTACCTAAAAGCGCAAATTGTTGCAGGCGTCAACTTGGTACAGGTTTTTGATAGTTGGGCTGGAATACTTCCTCCGGATCAATACATGGAATTTTCATTGCCTTATATATCTCAGATCTGCGATGCTATTCATGATGTGCCAAAGACAGTTTTTGCCAAAGGGGCTTTTTTTGCAAGGGAAGAAATGGCCCAGTTGAATTGTGAAACTATTGGTTTGGATTGGAACATGGGGATCGAGGAATCAAGAAAAAAGATTGGCCCAAACAAAACCCTGCAAGGAAACTTGGATCCCGCTGCATTGTATGGAAGTCGTAAGCAAGTTGAGGAAGCAACTATAGTCATGATGGAAAAATTCAAAGGTTGTAGGCATATTGCCAACCTAGGTCATGGTGTTTACCCCGATATTGATCCTGAAATGGTCAAAATCTTTATCCAAACGGTAAAAGATTATAGGTAATCGTAAAATTTATCATTTACTCATTTAAAAAGGAAGGTGTTGAACCTTCCTTTTTTTGTTATTGTCAAAATTTTGACTGTAATTTTAGAAATTTTGTAAAAATTCCTATTATTGGTTATTTTTTAACCTATATATGCTTAAAAACATTGTATTTTTTAAAAAATGTGTTAATTTTCCAACTTAAAATCAGTATAAAAATGTAAAAAATATTTAAACTGGTTTAAAAACAAACCTATTTACTCACAAAACCTATTAAACCTATGAAAAACACATTCACAAAATTAGGGGCAACCCTAATGATGGTTGGACTGCTGAGCATTTCGACCTTAATTCAAGATGCCAAAGCTCAAGAGGAAAGCAAATTCAGTATGGATGCCACACTCAATTCGGATATTTTCTTTGGATTTTATCCATTCTTCCAAGGTGCCTATAGCATCAATGATAAAACTGATTTCACGTTTTACGGTATCCTGTGGTCAGGTGGAACTGGCAGTGGCTGGGGAAACTGGACTGAATTTGGAATTGGATTCAGTACCGAGGTTTCGGAAGGTATCTCAGTGACACCACAAATCGGATTGTTGAACGGAAATTTAACATCTGGTCTAGGAGTGCCTGTATTGGGAGAAGGTATTGTCCCCAACCTTACTGTAGGGATTGACAAAACAAGATTTGAAGGAGAGATTTATTTGGGATATTATTATGGATTGAACCATGGGAATGCCTCAACCCTTAACTTTTTGCATTACTGGGTAAATGGTGGGGTTAAATTGACGCCACTGTTTTCTGCAGGATTACACTTTGAACAATTACGTTTCACTGGTGGCAGCGAAACTGAACCGGATGCAGCTTATAACTACTACGTGGCATTGGGTCCATACATTCAGTTCGCAGATCCTAAGGGAGGTGCATTTACCAGATTCACAGCGGGCGGTGATTTAAGACCAGAAGAGATGGTTACAAAAAGTGAATGGAGACAACCATCATTCTTTAAATTAACAGTTGGCTATAGCTTCTAATAACATTGGCTATAGCTTCTAATAACAATAAAGTGGCCGGTTTATTTTCTGGCCACTTTACTTTTTATATGCTGAGATGTAATCTCCGATCTTTATTTTGTTTCCCTCCAATAGAGACATATTTTGTCCAAATAATACTTTTCCTTCAATTTCCCGATAAGTTGAAAGTGTTTTGAGAGGTTCCTTACTTTTCTTTCCGGTAGTTTGATCCACAGTAGTCATGACGCATCTAGCACAAGGTTTAGTGATTTTGAAAACAGCATCTCCAACTTTCACCTTGTCCCAATCATCTTCTTCAAAAGCGTGCCCTCCAGAAAGAACTAGGTTTGGCCTGAATCGGTCCATAGGCACGGGATTTTCGAGTCTGTTGTTCAGGTCATTCAATGAAGCCTGACCTATCAGTAAGTAGGGCATTCCATCAGCAAAACTGACAGATTCATTTTTGGCTGCATATTTTGAAGAAACTTTCCGCTCTGTGGACGTGGGCATGTGTACCAGATTGCAGCTAAAACCCAAAATATCAGAAAACCATTGGTTGATTTTTCGGTCTACAACTTGACCGATTACCTCATCATCCCAAATGCTTACTGGTATCATTTCTTGGCTCAAGGGTTCAAATGGGATTGTTATGTTTTCTTCTACATGGTTTTTGAGAAAAACTTCAATCTTATTGTTACTTAGGTTTGTTTGAATCATTGCCATTTTGGGGTGTTTTCTTTGGCTCAAGAAATCTCCCTGATTGTCAACCAGCATCCATCTTCTGTCATATTGAAGTCCTCTTTCTTCTAGATTTGCTTCCTCTACTCTTATTCCTCCCAATGATTTGATGGGATAAATGTAAATGTCCAGTAATTGCATTTATTGTGAGATGGTTTTCAAAAGTTAAATACGTGTTATCGCCACTCCTTAAACCTATCCGGGATTTCTGGAGTAAACAGCTTGGTAAAGATATACCTGATAGGGTTCTCTTGTTCAGTCTTTAATAGTTCAATAGGATTGGTAATAAAATAGCTGAGGTTTTTGTTCAATGAGTTGGGTGAAAGAATGGAAACCATCACAAAACAGATCAAAAAAATGACCGCCCATTTTATTCTGTCCCTAGCCAATCTTTTTTTCTTAAAAGTATCCATACAGCTAAGATACGAAACGAGTGCTTTTGGTTGCAAGGTTAAAAAGTTAATTTTTGATAATAAAGATAAAAATCAAAATAAAACATAAATAATACTATGTTGACTAAATAAGTTATTTCATTTATAAATTTTAAGATTTAAAATCCAGCAATAAATAATTATGACTCAGACTAGGGATTAGCTGTAGTCTAAATCCAAAGTTGAGTGATTGATTTTAATAATCGGGAATTTGCTAAAATCGAAAATATTGAAATAAAGTAGTAGTAAGGGGGTGCTGATTTTCACTTTTTTAATAAAATCCAAAAATTTTAACTATTCGAAAAGTTCAATCGTTTTCCATTGTTGAATCATTAATAAAACTTTGATTTTATTAATGATTGATGAAAAATAGTATAATTCTGTTAACAGAGGGTGTCCCAAAACAGATCAGTGGCAATTGTTAAAAATTGCAAAATTAAATTTAAACAATCAATTTAGATTTGAAATTAACTATATAAACCATTTTGTTTTTTTCAAAACAACAAATCTTATGAGAAATTATTTACTAAAAATGAAAGCTTTTTTGATGGTTGCAATGCTGATGGTTATCAGCATCGCAGCTGCCAATGCGCAAGGTCGGGAGGTAACAGGTACGATCCTCGATGCCACGCTTAAAGATCCACTTCCTGGAGTAACTGTTCTGATTAAAGGAACTACCAGAGGTACAAACACTGATCTTGATGGTCAATTCAGACTTAATGTTCAGCCAGGAGATGAGACCCTGGTAATTTCATTTGTGGGTTTCACCCCACAAGAGCTATCTATAGGAAATCAATCGGTTTTCAATATAGAATTAGAAGAAGACATCATGAGTCTTCAGGAATCAGTAGTGATTGGTTATGGTACTCAAGATAAAAAGGAAATTACCTCTGCGGTGGCTTCCGTTGGTTCTGAGCAATTTAACCGTGGTAACTTCACTAATCCAACCCAACTTTTGCAAGGTAAAGTTGCAGGTTTATCTGTAACCAGACCTGGAGGTAACCCCAATTCACAGCCCACTGTCAGGTTAAGAGGTATTTCTTCTTTTGGTGCTACCCAATCTCCATTGATCGTATTGGATGGTGTAATCGGAGCTTCTATAGATGCAGTCGATCCTAATGATATTGAGACTTTCGATGTGTTGAAAGATGCCTCTGCTGCTGCCATCTATGGTACTCGAGGTGCAGCAGGTGTAATCTTGATCACTACCAAAAGAGGTTCTTCAAGAAAAGGTGTTTCTAATGTTACAATCAATTCATTTGGTTCAGCTGACGTAGCTACCAACCTTATTCCTATTCTTTCCCCTGAGGAATTTGTTGAAAGAGGAGGTGTGGATTATGGATCAAGAACTGATTGGAGAGACGAAATTTTGCAGACAGCCTACAATGGTACTGTCAATGCTTCAGTAACCGGTGGATTTGAAAATACTTCTTATTTGGCTTCTGTCAACTATCGTAACAACGATGGTATCATCAGGGGAACAAATAGAGAGACCTTGAATACAAGATTCAATTTGAACCATGGTGCTTTGAACAATAGGTTGAGAATGAATCTCACTTTATCATATACTGATACAGAAGCTCAAGATGTCAACGGTGAGGCTGTAAGATATGCCACCGTTTTCAACCCTACTGCACCAATCAGAGAGTCTGGGGCTGAGGCTGAGAATAATTTTGGCGGGTATTTCCAAAGACCATTGTTTGATTTCTACAATCCAGTGGCATTGATCAACCAGCAAAAATTCACAACTGAAGTCAGAGCAGCACTTTATTCTTACAGAGTTGAATATGATCTTACAGATAAAATCACCATTGCATCGCAATTTTCTCAGGACAAATTAACTGTACTGAGTACCCAGTTTTTCTCCCGTCAGGATTTTCAGACTGGATTTGGCCGAAATGGTCAGGCTGGACAAAATATGTTTGACAGGACTCAATCTATCTGGAACGGAACGATCAGGTTTGAAGATGAGATATTCGATAGGATGAATTTCACTTTCTTATTGGGAGGTGAAACACAAACCTTTGCAGAAAGAGGAATGAACGCATCCACAACAAGATTTCTTTTTGACTTAGGTCCTAACAATCTTGGCGCCGGTGGACTTAGATTTGGTCCTGGAACAGGGATGGATTCTTTTGCTTCCAGAGCAGTATTGAATTCCTTTTTTGGAAGAGCAAATTTCAACTACAGCAATACTTACTTCCTATCCGCTTCCTTAAGGGCTGAAACCTACTCAGGCTTTGGTAGGGAAAATCAAACAGGTTATTTCCCTGCGATTAGTGCAGGTGCTGACTTTACTCA
Organism: Aquiflexum sp.; assembly: GCF_041751335.1. GTDB lineage: Bacteria > Bacteroidota > Bacteroidia > Cytophagales > Cyclobacteriaceae > Aquiflexum. The sequence goes on along the minus strand of NZ_JBGSXS010000010.1, from coordinate 11,065 downwards.
GATTTTTGATATGGGTATCTTTAGTCAGTTCAAGCCTAGAGCATCATTTGGTGTAGTGGGTCAATTGCCACCTTCACCAACTTTGGCATTGGGTATATTTGGAAACGGAAACAGAATTCCATTAGATCCGACTAATCCTATTGGGTCAGTATTTGTTGGTCCAAGAAGATTAAGTAATCCTAACCCCCAATTGCAATGGGAAACCACCCAGGAATTCACTGTTGGTTTAGATTATGCCTTATTCAATGGCAAAGTCACCGGTCAGATGGATTATTACCAAAGGAATATTTCTGATCTGATTTTCAACGTCACTGTAGGACGAGGATTCCCAAGTGCAGTTGAACCAGGAAGACCTTATACTGCAGATAATGTTTGGGCCAATGTTGCCTCCCTTTCGAGTGCTGGTTTTGAATTTTTGGCTACTGTCAATGATGTCAAATTAGGGCCTGTTTCTTGGACTCCAACTTTGAACTTTACCATTTATAAGAGAACCCGAATTTCGGATCTAGGAGCAGGAAGTCTAAGCATAGGTGAAATCCGACAAGGTGTGCCAGGTTCACCAGGTCAGAATGACAACCCAATGATATGGAATAGAGAGGGAGAGAGAATCGGTGATTTCTATGGCCCAAGATTACTTGGGTTGACTGATGGCGGAGAATATATCCTTTCCGGTGAAACACCGGGAGAATTTGAAAGATTGGGAAGTGCCTTGCCAACTGGAGATTTTGGGTTTTCCAACACCTTTGTGTATGGCAATTGGGACTTGAACCTCTTGTTGAGAGGTAGCTGGGGTCATATGATCTACAACTCATTCAGAGGTTTCTATGAAAACGCTGATGGAGCATCTCTTACATGGAATTCTGTGTTGACGAAAAACACTCCGACCTCGCCGCTTGTTACATCTACACCTTCGTTCTCTGACCTGTATTTGGAAAAAGGTGATTTTGTAAGATTAGACAATCTTCAGATTGGTTACAATATTCCAACAGGATCTGCGAGTGTAAATAACCTTAGGGTCTATGGTGGTGTACAAAATTTGTTTACCTTAACCCAATTCTCCGGTGTCGATCCTGAAGTAAGGTGGGAAGATGGGACAGGAAATGATGCCAATCCTTTAGCCCCAGGTATTGAAAGAAGGAATACTTATTTCTTACCAAGAATCTGGACAATGGGATTAACATTAAACTTTAAATAACATAAACTCAAATTATATATGTTACGATCAATTAAATCATTATGTGTTGGAGGCCTAGTCGCTTTGACGATGGGGTCATGCTGGGAACTGGAGCAAGATGTTCTTTCGGGTATTACCCAAGAACAATTGGATGCCAATGTTACTCCTGAACTGATAGAAGTATTGAAACAATCTGCTTACAGTGCGGTTGTGGGCAATTGGGGAGGTCATGGTGGTCTCTACAGTGCAATAGAAGTATCTTCAGATGAATTGTCTATACCACAAAAAGGGGCTGACTGGGAAGATGGAGGTACATGGCTAAGAGCACACCGACACGCTTGGATCATTACTGATGGTCCGTACAATGGTGCTTGGCAATATGCTTTCGGTGTTGTAGCAGAGGCTAATCTTTTAATCATTCAATTTCCTGATCTTGAGGAATTAGTTGCTGAATTAAAGATTTTGAGAGCTTTAGGTTATTTGTGGCTAATCGATAACTTTGGAAATGTTCCAATAGTGGTAGAGACAGATGTAGCTCCCAACCCACCTACAAATAGCAGGGCCGAGGTTTTCGCTTTCATTGAAAGTAGTATCCTTGAAAATGCAGCTCTTTTGACCAGAAATAATACAAGAACTAATTTGAATTATTGGACTGCCCATATGATTCTTGCCAAATTGTATCTTAATGCCGAGGTATATATTGGACAGCCAAGATGGGCTGAAGCGAAAGCTGCCCTTGATGTGATCATCAATGAGGGACCTTACAGCTTAGCTCCTAACTTCTTTGCAAATTTTGCAAACAGTAATGCCAATTCACCTGAGAACATGTTTACCCTTCCTTACGATGCGAATAACGCAGGCGGGTTTAACATTCATCAGATGACATTCCATTACAGTACTCAGCAGACTTTTGAATTGCAGGAGCAGCCATGGAACGGTTATGCTGCTTTGGAAGAGTTTTATAACAGCTATGAAGACGTTGATGTCAGAAAGAATAGTTTGAGGGAGGGTCCTCAGTTCCGTTCTGATGGAGTTACTCCGATTATTGATGCTTCAGCAGAAGCCAATGATCCTGATGGTCCTGAAATTAACTTTACTCCAAATATCAACGAATTGGCTCCAAACGCTTTCAGACAGGCAGGTACAAGGGTAAATAAATTTGAAATTCCTTTGGGTGCAGGTCCTGATCTTAACAATGACTTTCCGATTTTCAGATATGCTGATGTGCTTTTGATGAGAGCTGAAGCTAGCTGGAGATTAGGTGAAACTGCTGAAGCCTTGAGCTTTGTAAATCAGGTACGTGAAAGAGCGAATGTTGATCCTCTTACCATTATCAATGCAGATGTATTGTTGGCAGAAAGAGGAAGAGAATTATTTGCTGAGGGACATAGAAGATCTGATTTGATCAGATTCGGAAGGTATAATGATGCGTGGTGGGAGAAAAATGCTTCTGCACCTTTCAGAAACCTTTTCCCAGTACCTGAAGCACAACTTTTGGCCAATCCAAATTTGACTCAAAATCCTGGTTATTAATCATATAATTTTAAAAATAATCAATAAGGAAGTGCACATTGTGCACTTCTTTTTAATTTAATACCCTTCTGTTCTGTCAAATTGTTAATATTACAATTCAATCCAAAGTAACTCAGAAATCTACCTAAAAATTTGAAACGCGATTATATTGCTTTTGTCATTCTATGTTTGATGATGTTCGCCTGTTCTAGAAATCCACAGGAAGACAAAAAACTTTTTGAGCTAATGGACAAGGCCTGGACAGGTATTGATTTCCGGAATGACTTGAAGTATAATGAGCAGTTCAATCCTTATACTTTCCGAAACTTTTACAATGGAGCAGGAGTAGCCCTAGGGGACATCAATAATGATGGTCTAGTGGATATTTTTCTTGCAGGCAATCAAACAGAAAATATACTTTATCTAAACAAAGGAAATTTCCAGTTCGAGGATATTACAGAAAAAGCCGGTTTAGCAGTCCCCGGAATTTGGTCTACAGGTGTGAGTATGGCAGATGTTAATGGAGACGGCCTGTTGGATATCTATATCTGTAAATCGGGACCCTTGGGAGGTACGCAGAGGTACAATGAGCTTTTTATCAATAATGGTGACCTGACTTTTACCGAAAAGGCCAAAGACTTTGGGATCGCAGATGAAGGCTTGTCTCAACATGCAGTCTTTTTTGATTTTGATAAGGATGGTGACCTCGACATGTATTTGCTCAATAATTCTGCAAGATCGGTTGGAATCAATGACCTGAGGACAGGCCAAAGGGATGTCAGAGACCCATTTGGAGGAAACAAACTTTATCGAAATGACAATGGAAAATTTATGGATATCAGCGAAGCCGCCGGTATATATGGTTCTGCGATCGGATATGGCTTGGGTGTTACTGTTGCAGATGTCAATAATGATGGTTGGCCGGATTTGTATGTATCGAATGATTTTTTCGAAAAAGATTATCTCTATATCAATAATGGAGATGGCACCTTCACTGAATCACTGGAGAACATGATGACTGAAATCAGCATGGGTTCTATGGGGGCCGATATTGCTGATCTGGATAACAATGGATGGCAGGATATTTTTGTTACAGAGATGTTGCCTGCCACCTTGGACAGGGTTAAGACCAAAACTCCTTTTGAAGAATGGGATAAATATCAGGCAAATATCAATGCCGGATATTTCCATCAATTTACAAGGAATACATTACAAAGGAATCTTGGATTTCAGGCAGGATCTGATCAGGTTCATTTTGTAGATGTTGCCCGGCAGGCCGGAGTTCATGCCACCGACTGGAGTTGGGGGGCATTGATATTCGATACAGACAATGATGGGCTAAAAGACATTTTTGTGGCCAATGGAATCGTAAAGGATTTGACAGATTTTGACTATGTTGATTATTATGTCAACAATCAGAACCTGATAGCCCAATTCCGTAAGGACAGCGTTCTACTGACCAAAATGATCGATGAATTTCCCTCTGTACCCCAACGGAATTTTCTATTTAAAAATCTGGGTGATTTTCAGTTTGAAAATATAGCATCTCAAATGGGTATGGAACAGTTGACTTTCTCTACCGGTGCTGCTTATGGCGATTTAGATAATGACGGGGACTTGGACCTAGTTGTAAACAACCTGAACGGGGAGGTTTCCATATTTAAAAATAATAGCCGTGAAATCAATGGATACCATTTTTTGCAGTTTGATCTGAAAGGGCAGTTTGGGACTCAGGTCACCTTGCATGCAGGTGATAAACTGTTTTTTGCTGAACACAATCCTGTTAAAGGTTATATGTCCTCGGTGGACCATCGGTTACATTTTGGTTTGGGGGAGATCAGTAAGTTGGATTCTATTTTGGTATTATGGCCAAGTGGAAAAATGACAAAACTTCAGGATGTGGATGTGGATCAGCTACTTCATCTTGATCCCGTTTCAGCTGATTTGGAATGGAAAAGGGAAGAGCATGACGCAAAACAATATTTCACTGAGCTTCAAGATTTGATTTCATGGAAACATGAGGAAAGTGATTTTGTGGATTTTGACAGGGATAGGCTGCGTTTTCACATGGCTTCCAACGAGGGGCCTGTGGTTGAGGTGGGTGATGTAAACGGTGATGGTTTGGATGACCTGTTTTTACCTGGAGCTAGGGGTCAAGCTTCTTCTGTTTGGACGCAAAGAATAGATGGTACATTTCAAAAGTCCCAATTTTTTGATGGCGAACAGTTGTCTGAAGATATTGGAGGTTTATTTTTTGATGCCGATGGAGATGGGGATTTAGATTTATATGTACTGAGTGGCAGTCTTGAGTTTGGCAATAAAAACACGAACTATCAGGACAGACTATACCTCAATGATGGAAAAGGGAATCTCACAAAATCAGAAAATAAAATCCCGGTTCGGTTCGAAAGCTCTTCTTTTGTCCGGGATTTTGACCATAACGGTGATGGTAAATTAGACTTGTTGGTTGGGACTAGGACGATTCCTTTTGCTTATGGAATACCCTCAGATGTTCGGATTTTTGAAAATCAGGGAGATGCGGTTTTTGTAGACAAAACATTCCAACTAGCTCCTGACTTCAAAGAGTTGGGAATGACTAGAGATGCTTGGATAGGTGATCTTGATGGGGACGGGAGGAAAGAGATTGTGCTATTGGGGGATTGGATGGGTATCAAAGTTTTTAAAAATTTAGAAGGTAAATATTCAGATGTTTCTGCTTCATTTGGATTTGAAAATACGGGTGGACTTTGGAATACACTTCATGTCAGAGATATCAATGGCGATGGATTTCCGGATATATTTGCAGGAAACATGGGGTTAAATACCCGATTGTCTGCCACTGACAAAAAACCACTTCAACTACATATCAATGATTTTGATCAGAATGGGAGCATTGAGCAGATTATGACCATTTATGAGGGGAATCATCCTTATCCGTTTGCTTTGAAACCTGCACTTCTCAAACAATTGCCCGGATTGAGAAAACAGTTGTTGACTTATGATGATTATAAGGATAAAAAGCTATCGGATTTATTTCCGGATGAAATACTGAAAAGAAATCTGATTTTGGACGTACATACTTTGGAAACCAGTCTGTATATCAATCAGGGAAATGGTACCTTTACCAAGTCTCAATTGCCTGTAGAAATCCAGCACAGTCCGATTTATGCTATTCATTCATTCGAAGATGAATCAGGAAACTTACATTTATTGTTTGGAGGAAATCAAAGTAAAATGAAGCCTGAAATTGGGATCAATTTGGGTAGTTTTGGTTGGCATTTGGTATCCCAAGGCAATGAGAAGTTTGATGTAATCCCGGCAAAGGAATCAGGTTTTTTTGTCAGAGGGGAAATCAGAAGTATCAAAAATGTAAAGACAATTAAAAGAAATCGAATCGTGGTAGGGAGAAATAATCTTAAACCTCTGTTATTTGGATTCAATGAAAGATAATGAGGCTAATTTTAAAATGAGTTATTCAATTTAAAATAGATTTATAATGCTTTCTGGCTTTGACTTACCCTTTCACTCCAACCTCGATTGTTATCGGGACTAAAATCTAAAATTGAAAATGCTTAGAATACTATATTTTATATTATCCCTCAGTATGGTAGCGGCTTGTCAGCCAAAAACGGAATATGACAAAGTGAAAGAAACGGAATTGGCTTCAGGAAAGGTATTTGAAGACCTTTTTCTGGATATTAGGTTTGGTATGGATAGAAAGACCTTTTATGGGACCTGTTGGGAGCATAATAAAAATGGAATTTTGACTAATGGAGCTCATCATTTACAGATTTTGTACAATCCTGAATTATCTTCTGGGAAAAAAGTGAATATGCATTTTTATCCAAAATTTGAAGAAGACAGACTCTATTATATGCCAATTGAGTTGACTTATACAGATTGGTTTCCAACAAATGATGCCTACTCCAACGATAACCTCATGGATGATACTTTGGGAATGTTAGAGAATTGGTTTGGTGAAGGATTTTTTCCAGTCAGCAACAAAACCAAAACAGTAAACGCTCAGGTCAAAATAGATGGTAACAGGCATATCCGGGTATTCAAGAAAGATGTTAAAACAGTTAGGGTTGAAATACTTGATTTAAGGATCAAAGACCTAAAAGAAATGATCAAACAAAATGATGAAGCTTAACATAAGGTTATTGATAATTCTTCTCGGAACAGTTTTGTTGATATCATGTCAACAAAAAGAAGCACCAAAGAAGGAAACTTTATTTCAGATAGTCCCATCTTCCGAATCAGGTGTGACTTTCAGAAATGACCTGCAGTTTGATGAAAGCTTCAATATTTTCACCTATAGAAATTACTATAATGGTGGTGGCGTAGCATTGGGGGATGTCAATAATGACGGGCTTTTGGATATTTATCTGACTGCTAACCTTGGACAAAACAAGCTATATATTAATGAAGGTGATTTCAAGTTCAGAGATGTAACAGAAGAGGCTGGAGTCGCGGGAACCCGTGCATGGAGTACAGGAGTGGCCATGGCAGATGTCAATGGTGATGGACTGTTGGATATATATGTGTGCAATTCCGGAGATATCCAAGGTGACAACAAGCAGAATGAACTTTTTATCAACAATGGTGATGGTACTTTTACCGAAATGGCAGAAGTCTATGGCCTAGCCGATGAAGGATATTCCACACACGCTGTTTTCTTTGATTTTGACAATGACGGGGATTTGGATGTGTACCTGCTAAATAACAGTTACCAAGCCATTGGCAGCTTCAACAAAATGCAGAATGAAAGGCCGAAAAGAGACCCTGTAGGAGGCGATAAGTTTTTCAGAAATGATGGTGACAAGTTTACCGATATTTCTGAGGAAGCCGGAATTTATGGAAGTGTAATCGGCTTTGGTCTTGGGATTACGGTAGGTGATGTCAATCAGGACGGTTGGATGGATATTTTTATTTCCAATGATTTCTTCGAAAGGGATTACTTATATATCAATAATCAGGACGGAACATTTACCGAAAGCCTGACTGATTACATGAAATCAACGTCTGCTGCATCCATGGGGGCGGATATCGCAGACATCAACAACAATGGTCACTTGGATATTTTTGTCACCGAAATGCTTCCTGAGCCATCAGAAAGGCTCAAACAGATCACGACTTTTGAAAGTTGGGACAAGTTTCAGTTCAATGTGGAACATGGATACCATTATCAGTATACCCGCAACATGCTTCATGTCAACAATGGCGACGGGACATTCAGCGATATGGGCCGCTTGGCTAATGTGGAAGCAACAGACTGGAGTTGGGCGGCTTTGATGTTTGATATGGACAATGATGGTCTGAAAGATCTTTTTGTGGCTAATGGTATATACCAGGACCTTACTGATTTGGATTACCTCAATTTCATTGATAATGATGAGACCAAAAAGAAGATTATTTCCCAAAGTGGGGTCAACTATAAAGCATTGATAGACCCAATGCCCATCAATCCGGTTTCTAATTATGCTTTTAAAAACAAAGGAGATTTGGTGTTTGAAAACGTGGTCCACGAATGGGGAATGGGAGACCCCATACATTCCAATGGTTCCGCTTACGGAGACCTCAACAATGACGGGGCTTTGGACCTTGTTGTCAACAATGTCAACAATGAGGTGCTGATTTTTAAAAATAGGAGTAGGGAATTTTTCCCAGAAAACCGTTACTTAAAGATCAAATTGATAGGCAAGGGGAACAATACTTCTGCTATAGGTACACAAGTGAGATTGTTGGAAGGCGATAAGATTTTCTATCAAGAAAATATGCCCAATCGGGGATTTCAGTCCTCTGTCGATTCCAGACTCAACTTCGGATTGGGGAATATTGAAAAAATCGATCAAGTGCAGGTAAGGTGGCCTGACGGTCGGTTAAGCATTCTTACAGATGTTCTACCGGATCAGATGTTAACTTTGAATTGGGCCGAGGCAGGTGAAGCCTCTATAGATTTTGACTTTTTTCCAGCATTACCTGCACCTGCTTTTACCAAAATCAAACCTCTGTTACAATACAGTCATCAGGAAAATACCATGGTTGATTTTGACCGGGACAGACTGACTTACCACATGCTGTCAACAGAAGGGCCTAAAGCAGCTTTAGGGGATGTAAATGGGGATGGTTTGGAAGATGTATATATCGGAGGGGCCAAAGGTTTTGCAGGGCAATTATTTATTAAGAATAGAAACGGCAATTATCAGGCTTCCTCCCAAACTGTTTTTGAAGCCGATCGTATTTCTGAAGACACCGATGCGGTGTTTTTTGATGCGAATGGCGATGGTCATTTGGATCTATTTGTCACTTCGGGAGGAAATGAATCCGGCTTTGGTGCTTTGGACTTGGCAGATAGACTCTATTTCAACGATGGCACAGGTAAATTCACCAAGGCCCAGAATTCAGGTTTAGCAAGTTTCCGGAACAGTACATCAGTGGTGAAAATATTGGATATCAACAGTGACGGAGCATTGGATATTTTTGTGGGTTCCAGAGTGATTCCATTTTTATATGGTGTAAATGCAAACAGTTTCATTTTGATCAATGACGGCCAAGGAAACTTTACAGATGGTACTTCCCAATATGCCCCGGATTTAAAGGAAATCGGATTGGTGACGGATGCAGCTGTGGTGGATTATGATGGAGATGGTAAAGAAGACCTTGTTTTGGTAGGGGAATGGATGGCTCCGACCTTTCTCAGAAATAAAGGTGGAAAGCTAGAGAAGATAGCTATGCCTGAGATGGAAGACATTAAAGGATGGTATCAGTCTATTGCTATTGGTGATTTTAATGGGGACGGGAAACCCGATTTTGTATTGGGAAATCATGGTTTGAATACGAGGTTTAAAGCATCATTGCAAAAGCCCGTCAAGATGTTTGTCAATGATTTTGATCAAAATGGTTCGGTTGAACATGTCTTTGTACAAAAAGTAGGAGATAAGCATGTTCCTTTCACTTTGAAACATCAATTGGAAGCACAGCTTCCCTCGATCAAAAAGCGGTATCTGAAATACAGTACCTATAACAACCAAACTATGGAGGATATCTTTAGTCCTACAGAACTTGAAAAGGCGGTTGTTCAAGAAGTAAACAATTTGGCTTCAACTGTCCTGCTTAATGAAGGCAATGGAAGGTTTAATCCTATCGAATTACCAAGAATGTCCCAAAGGTCATGGATGTATAGTATTGTAATTACGGACCTCAATGGAGATGGTATAGAAGACCTGATTATAGGCGGTAATCTCAAAGGAGCAAAGCCTGAAGTAGGGCAATATGATGGATCCTATGGTGAGGTGCTTTTGGGAAAAGGAGATGGTACATTTGAATACTGGCACAACAGAGACCATGGTTTAAAATTGCAAGGTGATATCAGGGACCTTCATGTCATTGATAGAGATGGGCAAAAGATTCTGATGGTAGTCAAAAATGGAGAGAATGTGGAGTTTTGGGAGATAAAGAAATGAAGAGTTTTCCCGCAAAGGCGCAAAGACGCAAAGCTGAGTTAAATAAAAAACAATTTTCTGATATAATTCTAGTTTAAGGCCTGAAAGGCCCTGATATCTTAGCAATGGGCATCGCCCGTTGCTAGGAGTAGAAATCATTAGTGCATTCTCCCGGGCCTGAAGGGAACGGATATTTGGAAATGTGTGGTCAAGCTTTAATGATTACCTCAGCCTTTCAGGCCTGATACATTTGTAATTGATTTACCATTATTCTTTCGTAGGGCTTTGCCCAACTCTGGGATATCACGCCCTTTCAGGGCGGCCTTTGCATGGAACCCAAATTGAAGGTATATTTGTTTGACAACTATAAATGCTATCCCAATTAAAGTCATTAGGCAAAATTCAAAAGGAAGCAAAGAATTTCAATACATTGTTGATGGGGTAGATCAAGAAATGCTTTGATTGAAAAAATTCAAAGCTCAGGAAAAGAAATACTTACTGAAATAACCAGGGATAAATAGTAGACAATGATGAAAACAATTTCAGGTACATATTATAACGGAGAATTAAAATTGGATAAACCTTTAAAGACAAAAAATCCCGTAAGGGTTAAATTGGTCTTTGAAGAAGATTTACCTGAAAAGGATGTTTTGAAAATATCCGATTTTTCATTTTTAGAAATGCAGGAGATGTTAAAAGACTGCAAATCATCATTATCGGAAGAATTGGTGAACGAGAGACGCTTGGATTTATGAATTTATTTTTTGATACATCATCATTGTTTTCTGTGTTAGATGTTAAAGGAAATCTAGATTATTTCGTTTGTCCAGATAAAACCCTTAATCGAATTTACAGCTTAGAAGGTATTGAAGTTATATAGTATGAAATTTAAAACTTTACATACCATTCCTTTTCCAAAAAAACTTTATTTTGA
>NZ_JBGSXS010000009.1:0-15335 GCF_041751335.1 Aquiflexum sp. | reverse complement strand
TGCTTCACACCCAGGCAGAAATGCTGATCAACTTTTAATCAATCTACATTATCGTGTAAAAACCTATTATTTTTCAGAAATTCATTCTCGTCGGTCAGATTGAACCTCGAAAGATTTCTTTCTGAACTGTGCTGTACATCTGTCAGTTTGACTTGCTTTCTTACGAAAGCAGGAGTTTCCAACTTGTCCTTGAATTCCTCGGGGTGTTGGTTGAATGTCTTGATTCCTTTTAATCTTTCAAAACGTTCATGTGCCCTTTGAATGGCTTTCTGCTTTACCTGTTCATAGTAATCATTGCTGTACTGTGGTTTGGCGGCCTCTTCTTTTTCCTCAGCCTTATGCATTTCAGGCTTTTTCTCTTCTTCACTTTCCAATTCAAAAACCACCTTTGAGGGTTCTGTTTTGACTGGAACAAATTCAAAAACAGGTTCGGCTTTGATCTGATCTTCTATTTCTAAAGGTTCAGGTTTCTCTTCTGTTTTTTGGGGTTCCTCCAAAGGTTTCTTGTCATTCGCAGGGGTAAATGCAGGTTTGTTAAAGGTAAAAGTAAAAGTCTGCCCGGGTTGGGGAGTATTATCTTCCTCTACACGAGAAGTTTTACCTGATTCCAAATCGATGACTTTCTTCACGTCTTCTTCATCAGCTTCTTCTATAATTGCCAACTCCTGTTTTTCATCTATCCTTCCTGAAGGAGAAGCATTGGTCAATTTATCCATTTCAAATCCAGTTGCGATCACTGTAACCCTGATTGATTTGTTAAGGTCAGCATCGATACCCTGACCAAAAATAACCTCAGCTTCATCACCAGCTCTTTCCTGAATATACTCGGTAATTTCGCTCAATTCATCCATGGATAACTCATCGTCCTCACCACTCATGATGGAAAGAAGGATTTTCTGGGCACCTCTGATATCCACGTTGTTCAACAATGGGGAAGCAATTGCTTTCTCTGCCGCACGAATGGCGCGCCCATCGCCTTCCTCAGTAGCAGAACCCATTACAGCAGCACCTGCTTCTTTCATCACTGTTTTTACATCTTCAAAATCAACGTTCACATCCTGATGTACTGTGATGATCTCGGCAATGGATTTGGCAGCTGTAGTCAAGATATTATCCGCTTTGGCAAAAGCTGAACGGATGGCCAGGTTCCCATAGATTTCCCTCAATTTGTCATTGAGAATGACAAGCACTGTATCACAGTTTTCCCTAAGAGATTCAATTCCTGCTTGTGCTGCCTGCATTTTTTTTCTACCTTCAAATACAAAAGGTGCCGTAACAATACCTACTGTAAGTATGTCAAGGTCTTTTGCGATTTTGGCAATAACCGGAGCTGCACCGGTACCGGTTCCACCTCCCATACCCGCAGTGATGAACACCATCTTGGTATTGTCCGAAAGGAGTTCTCTGATTTCTTCACGGCTTTCAATGGCCGCATTCCTACCCTTTTCGGGGTTAGCACCTGCACCCAAACCTTCTGTAAGGTGGGCACCTAACTGTAATTTCAACGGAACAGGACTGCTTTGCAAAGCTTGGGCGTCTGTGTTTACTACCACAAACTCCACATCCTTGATTCCCATATTGTACATGTGGTTCACTGCATTGGAACCACCTCCCCCTACACCAATCACTTTGATAATTGATTTGTGATTTTTCGGAAGATCAAACTTGTAATCTTTCATGTTATCTGACATTTTTTATTAATTGGTGAAATTATTTTTTCGTTGAGTATGGTTTTTGTTATGAGGGAAGCAGGGGACATAATCCCCTGCCTCTCTAGTATGATAAGCCCTAGTAATTACTATCTTCATTCATATCATTGGTGATGATTTCTTTCAGCTTCTTTCCTATACTAGAGAATATGTTCGGGCCAAATTCAGTTTTACTGGGTTTGACCTGAATTTTTGGTTGCATGATGGTTTCTTTTCGGATCCTGTAATTATTTTCCCTTTCATCCAATGACCTAAACCCCGCCAATACCAATCCTACAGAAGTGGCATACATCGGGCTTTTGACTTCCTCTATTTTACATTTACCCAAGTGTTCATTGGGATAACCGATCCGCGTATCCAAACCTGTCATATATTCAAACAACTGCGCAACTCCCTGTAACTGGGAACCACCTCCGGTCAGGACAATTCCTCCGGTGAGCTTTTTGTAATGACCGCTTGCTACCAATTCATTCTGCACATATTCTACTATTTCTTCCATTCTGGCCTGTATTATTGCTGCCAGGTTTTTGATGGAAATTTCTTTGGGTTGCCGATTGCGTAAACCTGGGATGGATACTATTTCATTTGGATTTGCTTCTTCTGCTATGGCTTTTCCAAATTTGGTTTTGAGCAGTTCGGCCTGATGGTGCAGTACCATGCAGCCCTCTTTAATATCGGAGGTGATGATATTTCCTCCCAATGGGATGACCGCCGTATGTCTGATGATATTGTCATAAAAAATCGCTATGTCCGTGGTGCCTCCACCAATATCTACCAAACACACTCCAGCTTCCTTATCTTGTTCACTAAGGACTGAAAGTGAACTGGCAAGTGGTTCCAATATTAAATCCTGTGAAACTAGACTCGCACGCTTTACGCATCGGTTAATGTTATTGATCGCTGTGGTTTGGGCAGTGATAATATGAAAATCCGCTTCTAATCTGGAACCTGACATGCCCACAGGATCTTTGATACCATCTTCGTAATCGACGGTATAGTCCTGAGGCATCACATGGATGATGGTGTTTCCGGGAGGAACCACGATATTTTCCATGTCATTGGAAAGTCTTCTTACATCCTCCACTGTAATTTCATCCTGATTGGGATGCCTGATGATTACCCCGTGGTGGACGGTACTGCGGATATGCTGCCCTGCTATACCAACAATCACCTCGACAATATCCACATCTGCCATTTCAGAAGCCTCATGCACAGCTTTTTGGATGGCATTGACGGTTTTGTCAATATTGGTGACTATTCCTCTGATGACTCCATCGGATACAGCCTTACCCATACCGAGAACCTCAAGTTTACCAAACTCATTTTTCCGCCCGATGATGGCGCATATTTTCGTGGTTCCGATATCCAGTCCTACAATCAATTTGTTATTTTCCATAGCGATTTCAATTATTCACAAACAATCTGGCCCTTATATTTTACATTGACCCTGCTGTAAGTATTCCAGCCTTTTTTTGGTAGGATTTCCTCATAGAACAGGTTAATTTTTTTGAATTTATCTTGAATGTCCTTTGCATCTCCGAACTCTATGACCTGCTTTCCAACTTGCTGATGCATTCTGATATCTGACTTTTTGGATATATCCATTCCAGCGATCTGCGCCCTCCAGAATTCATCCCCGTAAATAAATTTGATCAATTCCATCAAATCCGAATGACTCTGAGTTATGTCTTCCAACTTAAGCAGACTTTCTGCATAAGCCCCTGCCATAGTCATCACCCTAGTCGTGTATTGTGGGGAAGTCGGCAAAATCCTGCCCTCAGTGGATATATAACCATCGGCAGCATTTGGTCGGACAATCCTAGCCATGGGAATATGCTGCGCAATCTCTATCATTACCTGTCCTTTCATATCGGCAAAAACCTCTGCTTTCCTCACAAAAGGATGAGTTTCAACCTTCTTTTCAATCTTGTTGAGATCTACTTCCTTCATGGAAATACCGGGCTGTATCAATGGAAACTCAGTTTGAAGGGCTTTCAGAATATCTTTTTCATTGACGAAATAGACATCTGTAATTCCCTTTACCCTTACTTCCATTCCAATTAAGGTTCGCTCTGCATCCTTTTTTTCTACAAAACCAATGAATACCACCAGTATAAGTACCAATGATGAGAATATCAGCGGATTTTTATATCTAATTTTCATGATGCTTCATCCAGTTTGCGATCGGTGATACCAATCTGTCTATATCCCCTGCCCCAATGGTCACCAAAACCTCAGGGCTATTTTTTTCCAAATAATCCAATAATCCTTCTTTTGCCTGAAGTGACTTCTTTGAAGATGTAATTCCTTTCAAAAGCATGGATGCCGTCACGCCATCAATCGGCAATTCTCTTGCTGGATAAATATCCAGCAACACCACTTCATCCGCCAAAGAAAGACTCTCCGAAAATCCCTCGGCAAAATCCCTTGTCCTGGTATACAAGTGAGGCTGGAAAATAGCTGTCAGTCTTTTATCAGGATACATAGCTTTTACAGAAGTCAGAAATGCCCTGATCTCCTCCGGATGATGGGCATAATCATCGATAAATACCCTATCTTCTTCCTGCACCCATATTTCAAATCTTCTTTTGACTCCTCTATAAGTTCGCACACCTTCCCTTATCACAGATTCATTCAGGCCGTTTTCCAAAGCAATTGAAATAGCAGGAAGAATGTTTTCTACGTTGTGGAAACCATGCATATGCAATTCCAAATCCTTGATTTCAATAACCTTATTGACATAGTCAAAGCGAAATGCGCTCGGCAATGCCTGAATCCCTCTGGCCTGAATCTCTCCTTTATCTAAACCGTACTCTCTGACCTTAAGAGAAGAACTTGAAGGAAGACCCAATTTCCCAAGCGCTTTTGATTGAATATACAGCTGACCTTCTTCCGCTATCAAATCCACGAATTGCCTGAAACCATCCAACATGTGGTCCCCATCTCCATAAATATCCAAGTGGTCAGGATCTGCGCTCGTCAACACTGCCACATTGGGATGAAGGTGCAGGAAGGAACGGTCAAACTCATCTGCCTCTACTACCACTATAGCTTCACCAAACGCTTCATCATGAAGAATCAGATTGCTCTCATAATTCTGGGTAAGCCCTCCCAAAAAGGCTGCAATGTTTTTACCTCCAAACTTCAGTAGATGTGCAATCATGGAAGAGGTGGTGGTTTTGCCATGGGTTCCCGCCACTGCTATGGTGGGCATATTGGCCGTAATCATTCCAAGAACAGCCGCTCTCTTCTTCATTGGAAATTCATTTTCTATAAAGAAATTAAGCTGTACAGAATCCTTAGGCATAGCCGGAGTCCAAATGATCAGCGTATTTTCCTTCCCCTCCATTACGTTTTCAGGAATGGTGTCCACACGATCCTCAAAACCAATAGCCATTCCCTCCCCTGCTAAAGAAGCCGTAAGCGGAGATGGGGTTTTATCATAGCCGGAAACTTTGACACCTATATGGTTAAACCACCGTGCCAAGGCACTCATGCCAATGCCCCCGATACCCAGGAAATGAACGGTATGTAGTTTTTTCAAATTCATGCAAGAATACTTGTCAAAGCCTCTACTATTTCTTCGGCCGCTTTTGGTTTGGCCATTGCCTTTATATTTTCTCCCAAAGTTTCGGCCTTTTTAGTATCAGCCATTACTTGATCTATTACTATTTTAAGTTTGCCCACTGCCTCGGAATCCCTGAGCAATACTGCTGCTTCGGCATTTACATAGGCCATAGCATTTTTGGTCTGATGATCCTCTGCCACATTGGGAGAAGGAACAAAAACCACTGGTTTTCCCACAAGGCTCAGTTCAGAAACCGAGAGCGCTCCTGCCCTTGACACCACTATATCAGCAGCAGCGTAAGCCAAGTCCATTTCTTTGATAAATTCCAGGACATGGATATGCTGCAACCGAGCATCCTTTACTTTATAAGCCATATCGGAATAATAAAATTTTCCGCATTGCCATAGCAATTGATATCCATCCTCCTCAAAAGCCTTCATATCTGCAAGGACTGCCTGATTGATCGTACGGGCACCCAAACTCCCTCCCAAAACCAACAGAACTTTCTTTCCAGTCTCTAAACCGAAGTGGTTCAATGCTTTTTCCTTTTTCCCTTCCAAATCGAGGATATCTTTTCTCACAGGATTACCGGTATATTGAATTCTATCTTTGGGGAAAAACTTCTCCATATTCGGATAGGCCACACAGATTTTTTTAGCCTTCTTTGCCAACAACTTATTTGTCAGACCTGCATAGGAATTTTGTTCCTGAATCAGTGTCGGTATTCCTTTGCCTTGAGCCGCATATAACAGTGGACCACTTGCATATCCGCCAACACCAACTACTGCACTCGGGCCAAATTCTGCCAATAATTTTTTTGATTTATTGATACTTCCAAGCAATTTGAAAGGGAAACTTAAATTGGATAAACTCAGGCTACGCTGTAATCCTGCTATTTTTAGTCCCTCGATCTTATATCCAGCCTCCGGTATTTTCTGCATTTCCATTTTGCCTTCCGCACCTACAAACAGAATCTCAGCGTCAGGATGCTTTTCCTTCCATGCATTGGCTATAGCTATAGCCGGATAGATATGCCCTCCGGTGCCTCCTCCGCTGATCATGATTCGATATGGTGTGTCGTTGTTTTTCAATTTTGTCAAGCTGTTTGGAATGACTTCCTGATTTTGTTATTTCCTTCTTCAGGACTTTCGACCATATCCTGATGGTCTCCCCTGCTCACACTCAAGATGATCCCCAAAGAAAATCCTGTAAATACCAATGATGTGCCTCCCATACTCAACAGCGGCAAAGGCAAACCTGTGATTGGACCCAAGCCTACTGCAACAGCCATGTTGACCATAGCCTGCAAAACCAAAGCAAAACTCAACCCTGCAGAGAGTAATCCTCCAAAGGGTTTGGTCGACGATGCTACGATGCGCATGCCTCGGAAGAGCAATGCCAGATATAAAAACAATACCGTTGCACCTCCCACTAAGCCATATTCCTCAATGATGATCGCATAAATGAAATCTGAATATGGATGTGGCAAAGTATTTCTTTGCTCGGATTTCCCAGGTCCTTTGCCTGTAATTCCTCCTGTCGAAATGGCTATAAATGATTGCTCTGCCTGGAAAGGGATTTCATCACCTGACACAAAATTTTCGATACGTGAAAAGAAAGTTCCTCCCCTTTGTCCGATAAATACCGATGTAGTCAAAAACAGACTACCCAATAAAACCACCAACATGATATGCCGGAGAGGAACTCTTCCAATCAATAGAAGTAATAGACAGGTGACAAACAACAATACTGCTGTAGACATATTTGCCAATCCGATCAATCCACAAACCACACCGATAACAATCATCATTGGGATAAAGGAATTTTTGAAATCAGCAATATTTTTTTGTTTCCTTGCCAACAAACTGGCAAGGGTTGCGATCAAGGCCAATTTGGCAATATCTGAAGGCTGAAAAGCTTTGTTGATCACAGGAATGGTCAACCATCTGTTTGCCTCATTGACAGTGGATCCAAAGAGATAAGTGAAAAACAACAGTGGAATTGCAATTAATAGCAAAAACTTTCCAATCAAACCAAATGTCTTGTATGGTATTTTATGAGCAACCCACATGACCAGCAATCCGGCTAATACCATCATGGAATGGTCAAAAAGGTATTTCTCTGTATTACCTCCTTTGTATTTATAGGCCAAAGAACCCGTGGCAGAATACACTACCACGATACTGGTGACAGAAAGAATGATCACGATACCCCAAATGATGGGGTCACCCTTCAGATTCCGGTCAAACCATAGTTTTATATCCTGCATCATAATACCGTGCTTTTAAGTGCCTCAACAGCTGATTTGAATTGATTCCCTCTGTCTTCATAATTTTTGAAAAGATCAAAACTTGCACAGGCAGGAGAAAGCAGGACAACATCCCCATTATCTCCCATATCCAAACCCCAGTTGACAGCTTCATCTATGCGCTGTGTTTCCTTGATTTCAGGGATTACCCCTTCAAATGCTTTTTTCAATTTTTCATTGTCTTTTCCCAAACAGATGAGGATTTTAACCCTGTTACGCACCAATGGAAATAGTACCTTGTAATCATTACCCTTATCCACTCCTCCAGCTATCCAAATCAAGGGACTTGAATAGCTATCCAAAGCATAAGCAGTAGCATCCACATTGGTACCTTTACTATCATTCACAAATGAGACCCCGTTTATATTTGCCACATTTTCCATCCTATGGGCCACATTTTTAAAATCCAAAAGGCCCTCTCTGATCACGTTTTCCTTTGCTCCTCCAAGTGTGGCTGCCAAGACTGCGAACATGGTATTCAACATGTTATGTTTGCCTTTTAATGCTATTTCAGAAGGATTGATTTTTATCATTTTTTCGAATATGCCCAATGAGATTTCATTTCCATTGAAATAACCGCCCCTATCGATGCTCTTGGTCAGCATGACAGGAAAAGTTTTAGCCTGAAGATTGATATTGCCCAATCCTACTTGGATATTCAGGTCATCAGCAAAGTAGATGGCGTCATCCTCTTCAGTCATATTTTTGAAAAGAGAAATCTTGGAAGCGATATAATTGTCCAAACTATAAGCATACCTATCCAAATGATCCGGCGTGATATTGGTGAGAACTGCGATTTTTGGTTTCAGTGATCTGAATCCGTCAATCTGAAAACTGCTCACTTCCAACACCCACCATGCATGGTCACCATTTACCAATTGGCCCGCCCAGCTTTCTCCAACATTTCCGGCCATACCGACATCTAATCCTGCTTTTTTCATCAGGTGGTGTGTCAATAAGGTGGTGGTGGTTTTGCCATTGGTACCGGTAATGGCTATTATTTTCCCTTTGGAATACCTTGAAGCAAACTCCAGTTCATCGATTACCTGGATCCCTTTTTTCAAGGCTTTCTTTACAATTGGTGCAGTCAATGGAATCCCGGGGCTTTTGATTATTTCATCGGCTGCCAAAATGAGATTTTCAGTATGACTGCCCTCTTCAAATTCAATCCCCCATTCTTTGAGAGTAGTTTTCCTAGAGTCGTTTATTGTACCTGCATCAGATACCCATACCGCATAGCCTTTACTATAGGCCAGCAACGCTGCCCCAACTCCACTTTCTCCTGCTCCCAATATGGCTATCATGTGTTTCATTTATCTCAGTTTCAATGTTGCCAAGGTGATAATTGCCAATAAAATCCCTACAATCCAGAACCTCGTCACTATTTTGGCTTCATGTATATTTTTCTTTTGGTAATGATGATGGAGTGGGGACATCAGAAATATCCTTCGCCCTTCCCCATATTTTTTCCTGGTGTATTTAAAATAGCTGACCTGCATGATCACCGATACATTCTCTATAAGAAAAATCCCACACAGTAACGGCAAAAGCAATTCCTTTCTCAAAGTCAGTGAAAGCACCGCAATCACTCCTCCCAACATCAGACTCCCTGTATCCCCCATAAAAACCTGCGCCGGAAAGGCATTGTACCATAGGAATCCCACACAGGCTCCAACAAATGCCGCACAGAATATCACCAATTCACCTGAATTGGGAATGAACATGACATTGAGGTATTGGGAGAAGATGGCATTACCGGATATGTAAGCGAAAATGGCAATGGTAAGACCTATAATTGCCGAAGTTCCCGCAGCCAAACCATCAATGCCATCGGTGATATTAGCGCCATTGGATATTGCTGTAATGATAAATGTCACCAAAAGAATGTACAAGACCGGTGTCAGGTTTTCTCCAAGAAAACCAAGAAAGGTTTCGTAATTCAATTCGTTGTTTTTCATAAATGGGATTGTCGTTTTGGCAACTTTCACATCCCTGTATGCTGGGGTTTCTACCACACCCTCCTCAATAGAGACAGGATTTGTAAATTCCCTGACAACTACTCCCTCATGGAAATATAGAGTCGCACCTACTATAACCCCAATTACTATCTGTCCTACAATCTTGAACCTGCCGGCAAGCCCTTCTTTGTTCTTTTGGAATACTTTGATATAATCATCGATGAAGCCTATCGCACCAAGCCAAATAGTGGTAATCAAAAGTAGGATGATATATACATTGTTGACATTGGCAAAAAGAAGCGTAGGAATAATAATCCCTGCAATCATCATCATGCCGCCCATGGTTGGTGTGCCTTTTTTTTCTGTTTGTCCTTTAAGGCCAAGGTCTCTGACACTCTCACCGATTTGTTTTGCCCTGATCCAGTCGATGATCTTTTTCCCGAATGTGATGGTAATGATCAAAGAAAAAAGCGCAGCCATACCCGCCCGAAAGGAGATATAGCGGAAAACCCCGGTTCCCGGGATGTCCAACACGCTGTCCAAATAGTCAAAAATAGGATATAACATATCAGTTTTTATTCAACAGATTGAGCATTTCACTGACCACTTCACGGTCATCAAAAGGGTACTTAACTCCCTTTATTTCCTGGTAAGTTTCATGGCCCTTACCAGCCACAAGGATGATGTCGCCCTTTTTCGCCATCACTCCGGCGGTTTTAATCGCCTCTCTCCGATCGGCTATCACCAATGTTTTTTTGAAATCAACGGGATTTATACCAGCCTCCATTTCTCTGAGGATTGCCATTGGTTCTTCATCCCGAGGGTTATCAGAAGTTAGGATCACCTTGTCAGAAAACTGCGTGGCTATCTTTGCCATCACAGGTCTTTTGGTCCTGTCTCTGTTTCCACCACAGCCTACTACAGTGATCACCTGTTCCCCGCCTGTTCGTACACCTTGAATGGTTTTGAGCACATTTTCAAGTGCATCAGGAGTATGGGCATAATCCACAATCGCGGTAATTCCAAATAGAGATATCTTATCAAACCTACCCGGAGCACCCTGTACTTTGGATAATTGCATCAGGATTTCCTCTTCTTCCTCTCCCAAAAGGACAGCCGTACCAAATACTCCCAAAAGATTGTAGGCATTGAACTGACCGATCATACGGAACCAAACCTGCCTATTGTTAATTTCAAGCTCCAAGCCCTCTAGGGTATTTGAAAGAATCTTCCCTTTGAAGTCAGCAGGGTATTTTAATCCAAAAGTCTGTGGTAAACCTTTACAGTTTTGAAGCATGACCAACCCTCTTTTATCATCTGCATTGATCAGGGCAAATGCTTCTTTGGACAAGCCGTCAAACAACTGTTTTTTGGCTTTGATATATTCATCAAATGAGCCATGGTAATCCAAATGGTCATGGCTGATATTCGTAAACAGGGCTCCTGTAAAATTCAAGCCTGCCGTCCGTTGCTGCACGATCGCATGGGAACTGGCCTCCATAAAACAATGGGTACAACCTGAATTGACCATTTGCTGCAGCAATTCCTGAATTTGCAAAGAATCAGGGGTAGTATGTGTCGAAGGAATAGTCTTTTCATGTATTTTATTTTCCACGGTGGATAATAATCCTACATGATAACCCATTTCCATAAACAACCGATATAGAAGGGTGACAGTGGTGGTTTTACCATTGGTTCCAGTCACTGCCACCAACTTCAACTTTTCAGATGGATGTTCAAAATAATTTGATGCCATGATGCCCAATGCTTTGGAAGAATCCAAAACCTGTACATAGGTGACACCTGCTTGTGTTTTTTCAGGCATTTGCTCGCAGATAATGGCTACTGCTCCATTTTCAATGGCCTTTTCAATGAAAACATGCCCATCGGACTGCGTACCTTTGATCGCTACAAAGACCACATCTTCTTCCACCTTTCTACTGTCAAAGACAATGGCTTTGATACCAATACCCATGTCTCCAATGGTGGAGGTTAAAGATACTTTGTACAATATGTCCTGTAGTTCTTTCATCTATCCCAAAACCAGATTAATTACATTACCATTTCCCACTGACGCACCGGGAGAAATAGATTGCCCTTTCACCCTACCTTTTCCTTGATAGACCACTCTCAACCCTTTATTTTCCAAAACATAAAGTGCATCTCTTAAGGACATCCCCGACACATCGGGAACTGTTGGCGCGTCTGTTTTATTGGCTCTCCATAGGATTGCTTTATTCTGTGCAGATGATTTCACAAAACTGTCTGTAATTTCCCCGCTCACATGATTCGAAATTCCAAAACGGTTACAAATCATCTGTAACTCATCCATTTTACCAGCCTGAATAAATGGAAATCCCTCATTGGAGGAGGAAGCCAGATACGTGTTTTCATTTACCCTGTTGTTCAGTTCCAAATCCTGAGAATAGATTTTATCAGCAATCTCCTTGAATACTGGAGCAGAAACATCTCCACCATAAGCTGCAAATCCCTTAGGACTGTCAATCACCACAATGGCAGAGTATTTGGGATTGTCCGCCGGGAAGTACCCTGCAAATGAGGTATAATATCGCTGGGAATATCTTCCATCAATTAACTTCTGCGCAGTACCGGTTTTGCCTGCTATTTTGTACTCTTTGTTGTAAACATTTTTAGCAGTGCCGTTTTTGACCACACCTTCCAAAAGTTGCTGCATTTGTTGGATGGTTTTGCTGGAAGCAATGCTTTTGCGCAAAACCTCAGTTTGGTATCTTTCTTCAATTTGATTGCCCCTAGCCACTGCTTGGACTATCATCGGTTTGACCATTTTACCGTTGTTGGCAACAGCATTATATAAGGCCAAAGTGTGCAAAGGCGTCAATTTTGCCTCATAGCCAATTGACATCCAAGGAAGGGTGGTACCGTACCAGTTTTTCTCTCCAGGCTTTTTGAAATAGGGAACTCCTTCACCTCTCAACTGAAAACCCATAGGTTTATCCAATCCGGCTTTTTCGATGTAAGAGACAAATTTTGAGGGATTCTTTCCAAAATGCTGATCTACCAATTTGGAAATTCCCACATTGGAAGACTTTTCGAATGCTTCCTGAATAGTGATTTTCCCATAGCCCCCAATCTTGACGTCATTCATGTTCCGGTCATAAAACCTATAGGTTCCATTTCCGGTATCCACCGTATCTTTAAGGTTGATTTTACCTTCTTCCAATAAAGCCATTATTGATAGCAGCTTGAATGTGGATCCCGGCTCGGTAAGTCCTTGGTCACCAATGGCAAAATTGTAGTTTTCTCCATATCCGTACCCACCATTGTTTTTCTGGAGATTTGCAATGGCCTTGATATGACCTGTAGCTACTTCCATGACAATGACCGACCCAAAGGCTGCGTCTTTCTCCTTCAATTGTTTGAGTAAGGCAGATT
Organism: Aquiflexum sp.; assembly: GCF_041751335.1. Taxonomy (GTDB): domain Bacteria; phylum Bacteroidota; class Bacteroidia; order Cytophagales; family Cyclobacteriaceae; genus Aquiflexum. The sequence goes on along the minus strand of NZ_JBGSXS010000009.1, from coordinate 2,378 downwards.
CGGCCACATCCTGAATATTGACATCTAAGGTGGTCAGGATATCAAAACCGTCATCCGGCTTGATATCTTCTGCATCAAAAACCGGTTTCCACGATCCTCCTGCAATTCTTTGAAACAAAGCCTTGCCGTTTTTTCCCTCCAAAAATTCATTGAAACTGTATTCAATGCCTACACCGTATTTGTCCTCATTGACAAATCCCACAGTTCTACTAGCGAGGTTATTAAAGGGACGGTATCTTTTTTCAATTTTTTCAAAAATGACTCCACCACCCATCCTGCCTTTTCTAAAAATCGGCCACCTGGACATTTTTTGCATATCCTGGTAGCCAATCTGTCCACGGTTTAGTATGACATATCTTTTTCCGCTTGAGCGGGCATCTTTTACCAATCTTTTGTATGAGTCTGCAGACTTATCCTTGTAATAGGACGAAAGCAAAAAAGACAGTGAATCAATCCCTGATGCAAAAACATCTTCTTTGGCCACTAATGGGTCAATGACAACTCTGTAAAAAGGAAGACTTGTAGCTAAAAGGCTTCCATCGGCAGCGTAGATATTGCCCCGGGTCGCACTGACCTGACGGAACTGAAAATTCAGCGTTTCAGATTTTGCCTGCCATTTATCACCCTCCACAAACTGCAAATGGACAATCCTATAAAAGATTGCCCCGGCAAATAAGGCCACTAAAATGAAGGCCATCCTCACACGCAGTACTATGGAACGTTTTATATTCACTTTTTCATCTTGATTTTCATCGGTGGCTCATCTATTTCGACAATTCCCAAAGGGGCAATTTTTCTGGCCACTTCTGATTGTTTGCTACTCAGCATATACTCTGCTTCCAAAGTGGTGACATCCGCCCGGATATCTTCCACTTCCTGTTGGGTAATCTCAATCTTGCGGATCATATTTTCCGCACGGTGGTTACTCCATATATAAATCAATGCTAACATCGCCGCATAGAAAAACGGCGGTGCAAAATGCACTGGCACTCCTTCTCCCAAGATCCCGGTCACATTCAGCTTTTCTTCAATCAAACTGAATATATTTTTGCCACTCCCCTTTGAAGAAGATCCTTTCTTGATTTTTTTCTTAAAAGTGTTCTGGCTCATATTAATAATTTTAATGGTTAACCGCTTCTTTGCCAGTAACCCAATTTTTTACTACAAACAGGACGTAAGACCGAAGTCGGAAGTCCGATGAACTGCACCTTTCAGTTTCTTGGCGAGTATTATATAGAATTACCATTTTACTGGCATCATTGCGTACATTCATAATATTCTTTTAGCAATTCTCAGTTTAGCACTTCTAGCACGGTTATTCTGCTGGATTTCTTCCTGACTTGCTATCAATGCCTTTCTCGTCACGGGTTCCAATGGCCTTATCAGATTTCCGTAAAAATCCTTTTCCACATCACCCTGGAATTTTCCTTTTGCCAGAAAATTCTTGACCAATCGGTCTTCCAGAGAATGATAGCTCATGATGACCAACCTTCCATCGGGCTTCAATGCCTCTACGGTCTGTTTGAGCATATCTTCCAAAGCAGCCATTTCGTCATTTACTTCAATTCTCAAGGCCTGGAATACCTGTGCGAAATACTTAAACTCTTTTCCCCTTGGCGCAAAGCGTTTCAACAGTTCCTTGAAGCCATCCGTGGTAGAAAAAGGTTTCATGGTCCTTTCAGACACTACAGCTTGAGCTAGGGTTTTGGCATTTTTGATCTCTCCATAAATGCCAAAAATCTTATGAAGCTTTGATTCCTCATAAGTGTTCAATACTTCCTTCGCACTGATGTCCATCCCTGAACTCATTCTCATATCCAAGTCCCCTTCAAATCTTGTAGAAAACCCTCTTGTGGGTTCATCTATCTGATGGGAAGAAATCCCCAAATCTGCCAGAATACCATCAACCTGCTGAACCCCATATAATCTCAGGTATTTCCTAAAATCTCTGAAGTTAGCCTGTATGAATGTGAACTTATCATCATCAGGCACATTTGCCTCAGCATCGGAATCCTGATCAAATCCATACAAATGGCCTTTATCCAATTGCTTTAATATTTCCCTTGAATGACCTCCCCCACCGAATGTCAAATCCACATAAATTCCATTGGGATCAATGGCCAAGCTTTCAATGCAAGGTCCAAGCATCACCGGTATATGATATTGTTGCGCTGTCATGATTAGGTAAGGTATTGATCCATCAAGCTTGACAACTCATCCTGATCATTTATTGAATTGGCTTCGAATTTCTCAGGACTCCATATTTCTATAAAAGAACCTACACCCAAAATAATGGCATCTTTGTCTATGCCTGCCCGCTGAAGGAATATCTTCGGGATCAAAAAACGGCCTGCGTTGTCCAGCTCCACATCAGTCAT
>NZ_JBGSXS010000008.1:0-2450 GCF_041751335.1 Aquiflexum sp. | reverse complement strand
TGTTCAAAAATTTAAGAAAAGCCAGTGCAGCTTTTTTATCATTGGTTTTACTGAGCTGTGCCTCATCTTCGGTAACTGATTCTAATTATGAGGATAATCATTTAAATCCTGAACAGGTCACTGATTGGAAAAGCGATATTGACTTTTATCACGCACAGCTGGAGCAAAACCATATTGACCTTTACCACAAAATCAGCAAGGCTGAATTTGAGTCCGAACTCGAAGGTTTAAAGTTCTCACTGCCCCATTACAATAAACACCAGGTAATGGTTGAAATGATGAGAATTACCAGGCTGATTGGTGATGGCCATACGCTCTACCCGTATTGGGGAAATGGTTATTCCCGGTTTCCTGTTTATTTCAAGCTCTTTGGCACTGACCTGAGGGTAATAAAAACTTCTGTCGAATATGCTCATTTGATGGGACAGAAGTTAAAGGCTATAGACGGAACAGAAGTTAATGACCTGATCCAAAAAATTGCCCCTGTTGTTCAAGGGGTTGATAATTCCCATTCCTATGAACACTTCCTTCCAAGTACCATCAATGTTGCTGAAGTGCTTTTTGGATTGGAAATTACAAATCAACTGAGCAGCGCGGACTTTGAATTCACCGATGAGCAGGGAAACAACCAATCTATCATCCTAAATTCGGTTGCCAACAATAAGCTAAAGGATCTGAAAACGGTGGTTTTGAATGAAAGGCCTCTGAATCTGGGTATGCCCATTACCTCAAAGGATGGGATTTGGGTTTCAGCAGACCTTCAGACAAATACGGCCTATATAAAATTTAACAGCTACCCCGGCTTTTTCAAAATGCTGCTGTTTTCAAATAAAGTCAAAAAGCAATTGATCAAACACAAAATCAAAAACCTGATTGTTGATTTCAGAGAAAATGGAGGAGGTAACTTTTTTGAGGGCATGGTGCTTGCCCAAATGCTGGTCATTGTAGACAATCTTGACTGGCAAAACGGGATTTATGTGCTTATTGGAAAAGAAACCTTTTCTGCAGGCGTCAGTAATGCAGCCCAATACAAACAGATTTTAAATGCCAAATTGGTAGGTGAACCCACGGGGGGAAACCCGTATGGATACCAGGATGCAGATAGGTTTTCATTGCCTAATGCCAACTGGCCAGTTCAATATTCCAAACGCTTATTCAGAATGCAGGACAAACAGACAATGGGCTTAGTCCCGGACATACTTGTAGAAACCCTTTGGTCTGAATATAAAGAAAGCCAGGATAAGCAGCTTGAATGGGTATTGAATGATATCTCCTCCAGGCAGGTACAGGACTGAACAGCCCATTCGAATACTACTAATTTGATGTATTAGGAAATTGGCAAGATGATTATAGATAATATGCAGGAGAAATACAGAAAATTTAATATGCAGATGTTGACGGCAGAAAGAAAAGGAATTGATCAAAGAGCGCCATCTTAAACTAATGAATAAACATCCCTCAATAATTCAAAATGTACCAAAAACCTTTCCCTCCAGAAAGATTTCCTTTTGGGTATTAAGCAATGTCGAAAGCTGAACACCCTGATTTCTTTTCTTTTTGGTTTCCAATTTATTCATAATGTCTTAAAAAATGTCTACCGAATTACAACCATACTATAAAGGCAACCGTACGGAAAATGTTAAATTGAAAAAAGAATACATTTAATCATTTAAACAAACTTGCTATGGGTGTAAATCCTAAGAGAAATATTGAAACGTTGGAAAGTACCGAGGAAATGTCAATGTGCATTTTAAATAACAAGAAATTTAACTCGGAGGAAGCAGAGGAAATCATTCAGGCCATACGGATTGAAAAACACCCCAAAGGAAGCATCCTGCTCAAGGAAGGTGAGGTTGCCAAAGATTGTTATTTATTGATAAAAGGGTGTGTAAGGCAATATTTTTTGGTTGACGGAGTCGAGAAAACCACATTTTTCTTTGTCGAGGAGCAAGGTTTTTCTTCCTTTAGGAGTGCAGCGAAAGGTATTCCTTCTGACCATTTTTTAGAGTGTGTAGAAGACTGTACTTTAGCTGTCTTATCGGTTCAAAAGGAACTGGAACTTTATAAGAAATATCCAAATTTTGAATCTTTGAGTCGTTCCGGATTGGAAGAGCAATTAGGGGATTATCAAGAAATGTTGGGAAAATTTATTACATCTAAGCCCGAAGATCGGTATTTGGATTTACTGGAAAACAGACCTGAATTGATCAATAGAATCCCCCAATATCAACTGGCCAGTTATATTGGAGTAAGCCCAGAAACTTTAAGTAGAATCAGGAAACGTTTATTTTTAAAAAAGTAATCCTGTCTTTCTTTCTTGACGATCGTCAACGAAAATCGATACCTCCCATTATAATTTTGCTTCAAATATCAATTGAGCAGAATTATGAAATTAAAATTTTTTACATCCTTTATTTTACTGTTTATTTCCATTTGTTCTTATTCACAGG
>NZ_JBGSXS010000007.1:0-4938 GCF_041751335.1 Aquiflexum sp. | reverse complement strand
ATGGAAAAAGAAAAATTAACCTTTGAACATATTGTAAACTTAGATCTTCCTAACCTTATTCTTATTGCGACCCCGGTAATGATTTTCTTGGTTGTTTTGGAATGGCTTTTTTCCTACAAAAACAACATGGGTTATTATGACGGAAAAGATACATTGACAGCGACGTTTATCGGACTTGTCAATGCAGGTATGAGCGCAGCAATTAAAGTGGTGACTTTTGGTATCATTTTGTATTTCTACAACCTCGTCCCGTGGTCTATACCCCACACCTGGTGGGCTTATGTGCTTTGTCTGTTTTGGTTGGATTTTTGGAGATATTGGGCTCATAGGGTCGCTCATGAAAATAGATTTTGGTGGGCAACACATGTGACCCACCACAATTCTGAGAAGTATAATTGGTCTGTATCGTTCCGATTGAGTTGGACACAACATATAAAAATAATTTTTTTCATACCGGTTGTTTTAGCAGGCTTTCATCCCGTGGTCTTTTTTATAATTCATCAATTGGCAGTTTTATATCAGTTCTGGATTCACACTGAGTATATCAGAAAGTTGCCAAGACCGATAGAATATTTCTTTACCACACCTTCCCACCATCGTGTACACCATGCTACAAACGAGCATTATTTAGACAAAAACTATGGTTCAACATTTATTATTTGGGACAGGATGTTTGGTACATTTATGCCAGAAGGAGAGCAGGCAAATTATGGATTGACCAAGCAGGTGAAATCCTATAATCCCATTACTTTGAATTTTCATGAGTGGTCTGATATTGTAAAAGACGTTCGAAGTTCCAAATCTCTGAAAGAGGCTTACGCAATGGTTTTTACGCGCCCAAGTTTGTTGGAAGGAGTGAAAAATGAGTTTAGGGAAAAAGAAAAAGTGACAGTTTTATTCAATTCATCCAAAGATTAATTAAGGTCTTTGATTCAAAGGATTTTCCTTTATCCTTAAAAATGCTTTGATTTATTGGATGATAAAGACAGAAAATAAATCCATCGCTGTTAAGCTCCTGTGCCTCTTATTTTTATCGGTATTAGTTTCCTGTTCTCCAGAAAATCTACTTTTACCAGGAGAAGGATTTGTGGAAGTCAATGGTGGAAAAATCTGGTACGAGGTTTTTGGGGAGGGTAAAAAAGCCCCAATTATTCTTTTACATGGTGGTCCAGGTGGCACAAGTCTTGGATTTGAACCATTGAAGGAATTAGGATATGATGGCCCCATCGTATTTTTAGATCAATTGGGTTCAGGAAGGTCAAGTGCCATTACTGACACCTCATTGATGACTATTGAAAACTATGTGGAGCAAGTTGAATCACTCCGAAATCATTTGGGAATAAAAGATTTTGTGCTTTATGGATCTTCTTGGGGAACCATGCTGGGAATAGATTATTACCTGAAATATCCGGATGAAGTTAAGGCCATCATTTTCAGTAGTCCTTTGTTCAGTACAGACTCTTGGATTGCGGATGCTGATACGTTGATAGCGACTTTGCCCGATTCTGTGCAACAAGTCATCCGATACCATGAATCCATCAATGAATATGACCATCCCGACTATCATGAAGCGGTCAAACTTTATTACAGTTTATATGTCACCCGTAAAGAAAGACCAAAAATCGACAGAAGTTATTTGAATTTAGTATCCGGAAAAGAGATCTACAAATATATGTGGGGACCAAGTGAATTTACTTCAACTGGCACTTTGAGAAATTTTGACCGATTGGAGCAATTGGGAAAGATATCGGTTCCTGTTTTGCTTTTTACCGGGCAATACGATGAGGCAAGACCCTCCACTGTTCAATATTATCAAAGCCTGATTTCCGATGCGACATTCAGGGAAATCCCCGATGCGGCCCACAGTACCCTTAATGACAATAAAGAAGAGACTTTAAAAGTTGTGATGAAGTTTTTGGAAAGGGTTAATTCTTTAAATTGAAGTAGAACCTGCAGGGATTTTTTTGTGATTTAATCTTATGCTGCAAAGTAATTTTTGTTTTTAACATGCTAGGTTTAACCCAATTTCTTAGCATGGTAACAAAAAATAACTAGAAAGTAAATTATACTTTGTAACTTGACTTCCATGAAAAAATTGATTTTTATGGTGGTGTTAATCCCCCTGTTTACTTTTGGGCAGACCGGTGTTTTTGAATTGAATCAAAAACTTGGAAGGGGTATGAACATGGGAAACATGTTTGAGGCTCCGGCTGAGGGAGAATGGGGAAATCCTTACAGGAATGATTATTTCCAAAGGATTAAGGAAATTGGTTTTGACCACGTCCGGATTCCGATTCGATGGGATACCCCGGCAAGGACACAAATGATCCCACCCTACACCATCAATCCCACTTTTTTTGACAGGATCAAAGAAGTGGTTGACCGTGCCCTTGAACAGGATTTGATGGTCATTATCAATATGCACCACCATGATGCGCTTTTTCAAAACCCGACTCAGAACAAGGATAGGTTTTTGGCCCAATGGATGCAGATAGCGGATTTTTTTAAGGATTATCCAGAGGAGCTATTGTTTGAGGTCATGAACGAACCCCATAACCAATTGACTCCTGAACTTTGGAACCAATATTTTGCTGAGGCTTTGGTTGAAATCCGGAAAACCAACACAAACAGGGCTGTTTTGATGGGCACTGCTTTGTTTGGAGGAGTTGGAGGGATTTTTCATTTGGATCCACCGGATGATGACCATATCATTGCTACCGTCCATTTTTATAATCCCTTTACTTTTACCCATCAGGGTGCGGAATGGGTTGGAGATCAATCGCAGAATTGGTTGGGTACCAAATGGCTGGATCTGCAATTTGAGAGAGATGCCATTGTACAGGAAATAGCACCGCTGATTTCATTTTCCACCGAAAGAAATATTCCCATCCACATGGGAGAATTTGGCGCTTACAGCCGGGCAGACATGGAGTCACGGGTACGCTGGACCACTTTTCTATCCAGATATCTGGAATCAATAGGGTTTAGTTGGGCTTATTGGGAGTGGAGTGCAGGATTTGGGATTTTTGACCCCCAAAACAACCAATACATTCAACCTTTGGCGGATGCGTTGTTACTCAATGAAATGCCTGAACCCCGGCAGGCACATTTAGTCACACTTTATGAGAGTAACTTTGAAAATTCGAATGATGGTTGGAATATTTTTACCCAACAAAATGCACAGGCGGGGCTTTCCAGAAATCAGGGAATTCTTCAGGCAGCCGTTTCTCAAATAGGTACAGAAAATTGGCATGTGCAATTGGTCAGAAGCAATTTATCTTTGGAAAAAGGGAAGCTGTACCGATTTTCTTTTGAAGCAAAGGCAGAACCCAATATGTCAGTTGGATTTTATATTGGAAAGGCCTCTGCACCGTTCAATAGCTACAGTGGCTTTCAAAATACTCAATTGTCAGATGAATATCTTGAGTATTCCACTGTATTTCAGATGAACGACACTTCTGATCCCAGTGCCAGAATTGTTTTTGACTTGGGGATGCAAATGGGGAATGCATTATTTAGAAAAGTGAAAGTTCAGGAACTGGATCTTGTGATTACTTCCCTAAGAGAGAATTATCCGGAAAAGGTCAATATTTACCCTAATCCGGTTAAGTCTTTGCTGACCATTGACAATATCCATTCTGGCAGTCAAATTGAACTCTATAATTCAATGGGCCAAAAATTGGATTTGTTCAGGGTAACAGGAACTCAGCATGATATAGAAATGAGCCAATTGAAACCGGGGATATATTTGCTCAGAATTTTTGGGAACAACCATTTGGAAACCCGAAGAATCATAAAAAAATAGTTTTTTTAAGGATAAATAAAAAAAGTGCCCTAACAGTATCAGATATGCTTATTCGGTTTTTCAAAAATAAAGCCGGATAGAATCGAGATGGTATTCTCTTCTCGATGACACTGAGAGGGCACTTTTGGTGATTTGTAAGCGTTCTTAGGGTTTTATAAAGAGTCCGCCAATGGTTAAAACTTCCGCCATAGTCAATGGTTCGTCAAAGGCCTCTGTCACACCGTCAACTCCTATGGGAGTCACCGTAGTGACATTAACTCCGCCTTGAATCAAGTTATCCTCTCCGTTATATACCGCTTGGGTTTCCATAGGCATTCCTGCACCCCTTTCGTCTTGGGTAATCCATCCTTTGAGACCTCTCAGCCTTCTAACTTCTGAAGCATGTCTTGCCTCGACAGAGTGAATCTGTAAGGCGGCAGTCAATACCGCCCCATTGCTCATCAGATTGGCTGCCTGACCTTTATAGGCACGGACACCGGTATCTTCAAAAGCCTGGGCAAGAGCCAAAAACTGAGCATACTTCGTGAAAGGTTTAAATTTTCCCCCTGCCGTAAAATCAAATTCCGGCTTATCGATAGGAGTACCTCCTGATGCAGTGATGGCAGCCTTAAGAAATTCCACATGATCTACCTCATGTTTTTCTATTACTTCAAATATGGCCCTGTCTTTTCCGTCAGGAATGAGATGATCACAGTGAAGGCCTGTAGTGTAAAATTCTGCTTCCAGAAATTCCAAGAGCAGGGCAAAGTTCAAAACATCCAATACCGAAACCGAACCTTGGGCATATGCTTTATTGCTGCCAACAGAAGCCAAACCAACAGGAATGGCCGCCATAGCAATATTTTTACCAAAGTTGGTCAACTTTTTGAAAGCCTCTCTTCGAGTCGTAAATCCATCAAGTTCGTTTGTCTTGATGTTATACATATTTAATACTTCTAAAATATTCATAACAAATTCTGTTTAAGATTTAGGTAACTGGTTTGCAATGATTTTATTGACGATAAAAGGTGATGCTGCCTCTAACACCATATCAGGTGAAAATGCCCTGTCCAAGCCATTGGCGTCAATAACATCACTTCCTGCAAATGACTTGGGGTCACTGTCAAAAATGCTCCTGATGGCTGCCGCATGAC
>NZ_JBGSXS010000006.1:0-7701 GCF_041751335.1 Aquiflexum sp. | reverse complement strand
GAGGACCTGGAGCACAAACTGACCGTGGCCCAGAAAATTGCCAAAGTAGGCTATTGGGAACTGGAATTAGAATCAAGTAGGCTTTTTTGGTCAGATGAGGTATATAATATCTGGGGACTGGAAAAAAGTAAGACCATTTTCGATTTTGAGAATTTTCATAAGAGTATCCATCCCCAAGATTTGAAGGAATTTGATAGGCTAAATGATCAGGCCATCGCTGGAATAACCCCATTGGATTTCAAGCATAGGATTATTACCACAAATGAGGAGGTGAAATGGGTTCATGAAAAAGGAAGACTTTATGTTGAAAATGGTATAAAAACATTTAAAGGAACAGTACAGGATATAACCGAAGAAGAAATACTCAAACAAGGGCTCAAAGACTTGCTAAAAAGGTATCATTTTGTCACCAAAGCCACTTTTGAGGCAATATACGATTGGGATTTGGAATCAAATACTGTGGTCTGGGGAGAGGGTTATCGGAGCATTTTTGGTTATCAACTTGATAAATTGAAGCCTGATTTTTCCACTTGGAAAAACAATGTACACCCTGATGATCTCGAAAGGGTACTCAGTAGTGTGGAAACCTATCTAACAAGTGAAGATGACAATTGGCAAAAAGAATACCGGTTCAGAAAAGCCAGTGGAGAATTTGTATATGTTAACGACAAAAGTTATGCATTAAGAGATGAAAAAGGGAAAGTTTACCGAATGGTCGGAGCCATTCAGGACGTTTCCGAAATTCAAAAGGCACAAGAAGAACTAAGGTCAAGAAGCCAGTTTATTCAAACTACTTTGGATAATATCCCCATTGGTATTGCAGTCAATGAAATCAATTCAGGAACCGCCACTTTGATGAACAAAAAATTCTCTGAGATCTACGGTTGGCCTCAGAAAGAACTGGAAAATGTAGCAGGTTTTTTTGAAAAAGTATATCCTGATCCCAAATACCGGAAAGAGATGGCAGAAAGGATAATGGCTGATGTCAAGAGCGGTGACCCCGACAGGATGAATTGGTCGGGAATAAAAATAACGACGAAGAATGGGCAAGAAAGGATCGTATCTGCAAAAAACATTCCTTTGTATGACCAAAACCTCATGATATCAACCGTCATTGATGAAACGGAAAGGTACCATGTCGAAAAAGAACTGATTAAAAGCAATGAAAGGTTTTTATATGTTTCCAAAGCCGCATCTGATGCCATTTGGGATTGGGACTTGGAATCAGGCAAGATTTATTGGGGACCTGGATACCACACCTTGTTCGGATATCCTTCCGAAATGAACACGGTAGATGAAAGTGTTTGGAAAAAAGCCATTCATCCTGAGGATTTTGAAGAAGTTTATAAAAGTATCATAGAGACCAGATATAATCCGGAAAAAGAAAAATGGACTGGGGAATATCGATTCAGGAAATATGATGGTGATTATACTTATGTCATTGAAAAAACAATCATTCTGAGAAATAATCAGGGCAAACCTACACGTATGGTAGGTGCGATACAGGACATCAGTGACCAAAAGATATTTGAAGAAACACTTTCCCAAGAAAGAAACCTTCTAAGAACCTTAATTGACAATATCCCGGATTATATATTTGTTAAGGATAACCAATTCAGACAAATCATCAATAACAAAGCCAATGTCAAATTATTGGGTGCTAAAACTGAGGAGGAAACCATAGGTAAAACAGTCTATGATTATTTTCCAAAGGAATTGGCTGACCTTTATTATCAGGATGATTTATTTGTGTTACAAAGCAAAAAGCCTATAATCGAAAGGGAAGAACCTATCGTCGATAATGACGGGAATAAAAAATGGCTTTCAACCTCTAAAATACCCCTTTTCAACGCCAAAGGGGAAGGTATGGGACTGGTAGGGATAGCAAGGGATATTACCAATAAAAAAGAGCACGAACAATCACTGATTTTAAAAACCAAGCTGCTGCAAACCATTGCGGATGCGGTCAAAATTTTGCTTTTCAACGAGGATTGGGAATCGGCTATGCAGGAATGTATGGAACTGATGGGCAAAGCCGTAGGTGTTGACAGGGTTTACTTTTTTGAAAATTTCCTGGACCCAAATTCAAAAAAACTATATACCAGAAAGGTATTGGAATGGGTTCAGGAGGGTATTTCTACTCAAATCGAAAACAAGGATTATCAGGCAATCGCTTTGGAAGAGCATCCGGTTTTTTTAGAGTTAGCGTTGAAAAATAAGCCTTTTTCCTTTTTGGCCACCGAGCTTGAAGGGAAGAATAAAAAAATATTGGATGACCAAGGGATCAAATCTATCCTTCAGCTTCCTGTATTTATCAAAGACCATTTTTATGGCTATTTGGGTTTTGATGATTGTACCCAAGAGAGAAGATGGTCTGAGGAGGAAATATCCTTCTTGAGGACCTTAAGTTCCAACCTAGCTGTAGCTATCGAAAGGAATAACCATCTGGATTCCGTGAAAAAACTGAATCAGGAATTACAAAAAAGCAATTTTGAACTCGATATTTCCAATAAAGAGTTGGAACAATTTGCTTATGTTGCCTCACATGACTTGCAGGAACCACTTCGGATGATTACCAGCTTTTTGGGTCAACTTGAAAAAAAATATGCTGAAGTCCTGGATGAAAAAGGTAAACAATATATATTTTTTGCAGTAGATGGGGCTAAACGAATGAAGTCCATTATTTTGGACCTATTGGAGTTTTCGAGGGTAGGCCGAATGGATGATCCTATTTCTCAAGTAGATCTGAACCAATTGATGGCTGAGGTGAAAATTCTTTTGAAATCCCAAATTCTGGAGAACAAGGCTTCGATAATATTTCAACAGCTTCCTGTGATTAATTCCCAACAATCACAACTGAGACAGGTTCTGCAAAACATCATCTCCAATGGCATTAAATACCGCCAAAAAGAAGTAGATCCCATCATAACGATAGAGGTAAAGGAATCCAAAGACCATTGGGAATTTATCATTGAGGATAATGGAATTGGAATTGCACCTGAATACTTTCAAAGGATTTTCATCATTTTCCAGAGACTCCACAACAAAGACGAGTATACAGGTACTGGCATTGGGCTGGCTATTTGCAAAAAAATCATCGAAAATCTCGGCGGTAGCATCTGGGTTAAATCAGAAGAAAATCAAGGTAGTAGGTTTCATTTTATCCTTCCCAAAAAACCAAACCGTATCGCATGAAAAATAAAACATTGAAGTATTTTTATAAAAACCCAATCATAACAGGTCTTTTTGGATTTCTTTTGACTTTTGCACTCACCCAATACGTCACCTACAATGGCTTTCAATTGCACCAATCTTTCGAACAACAAGCAGTCATCGACCAAAAAAATGTTTTGGAAAAGAAAATAGCTTATGGCTTGAGGTACAGCTTTTCGGCTATTAAGACTTTGGCATATCTGGAGGAAAATTTTGGAATCACAGACAATTTTCAGGAAGTGGCAAGGGAAATCCTCGAAAGCAACCAAAACATTGATGCAATCCAATTGTTGGAGGGGGGTACCATAAAATATGTCTATCCATTGGAAGGAAATGAATCCGTCATTGGGTACAATATCCTTGAAGACCCAAGTCGAAAAAGTGAAGCCACAAAGGCCATGGAATCCGGGAATATTTTTTTTGCTGGTCCACTTGAATTGAAACAGGGCGGATTGGGAATAGTTGGAAGATTGCCGATTTTTAAGGAAAACACTTTTTGGGGTTTTGCTGCCGTTGTGGTTCGGTTGGAAACATTCTATAAAATGATTGATTACGAAAATCTAAAAAACAGTGACTTCCATGTGCAATTTTCAAAAAACAATCCTGAATCAGGATTATTAGAAAATTTTTTACCAATTCCACAAGGGGATTACTCAGGATTTAAAAGCAGTTCTGTGCTACCCATAGGAAATTGGAAATTGACAGTCCAATTAAAAAAAAGTAATGCCTTTAATCAAATTGTTTTTCCAATGATTTTAAGGATTGTCTTATCTATAATGATGGGTTTTTTCTTTTGGTACCTTGCCAGTATCCCCGCTATTCTTGAAGCTCAGGTAGCCAAACAATCAAAACAGCTCAACAAAAGTAATGAGAGATTTGAATATGCCACTATGGCTACCTCTGATGCGATATGGGACTGGAATCTAACTAACAACCATGTCTACAGATCGGAAAATTTTGAAAAACTCTTTGGCTATACTGCAAGTGATTTAAATAACAATCATAAATTTTGGGATTCTAAAATTCACCCTAAAGACAAGGAGAGAGTTAATAAAAACCTTCAGGAAACACTCCTAGGAAAAGACAACTATTGGAAACAGGAGTTCCGCCTCCAAAAAAGCAATGGCAATTACTCCTATGTAATCGACAAAGGGATCATCCTAAGAAATGAATCCGGCAAAGCCGTCAGGTTGATAGGCGCAACTCAGGATATTTCTGAAATTAAAGCCAATGAAAAAGCACTCTTCAAGATGAGCGAGGAATTGCTGAAAAGAGCCCGGGAACTGGAATTTTCCAATTCAGAATTGGAACAGTTTGCTTATGTGGCTTCTCATGATCTTCAGGAACCCCTTAGGATGATCACAGGTTTTTTGAATTTGATTGAAAGAAAATACGATCCATTATTGGATGAAAAAGGCAAACAGTACATTCGGTTTTCTGTGGAAGGGGCCGAAAGAATGAAACTTATTATCTTAGACTTACTTGAATATAGCAGGGCAGATCATATCGGTCAAAAAGAGACAGTTGATCTCAATGAAGTTTTGGATGAAATTAAACTATTGGAGAAAAAACTCATTCAAGACCGTAAAGCCGAAATAATCTACCATCACCTCCCAAAGGTGATGACCTCAAGATCTCCTATGAGACAACTTTTTCAGAATATCATTGATAACTCCCTCAAATACAGCATTCCTGAAGTTCCACCAGTCATAGAGATAAAGGCCGAAGACTTGGGCGTTTTTTGGAAATTCAGTATTCAGGACAATGGCATTGGGATTTCCAAAGAGCACCATGAGAAAGTTTTTCAAGTCTTCCATAGGCTTCACAGTAAAGACAAATACAATGGCACAGGAATAGGCATGGCCATCTGCAAAAAAATTGTAGAAAAGCACGGCGGTGAAATCTGGATCGATTCAGAAGAAAATATGGGGACAACTATTTTTTTTACACTGAAAAAAGAATCCGGTAAAGACTAACACTGTTTTCATTGGAATTCAAATTAAAATTTCAATATTAAGGGTTCAGTTTATTACTTTAAGATTATAATTTTTAACAAATCAAATGAACAACATTCATATTTTACTTGTCGAAGACAACGAGGGCGATATAGTCCTTACACTTGAGGCTTTTGAGGAGGCCAAAATCATCAACAAAATCAGCATTGTTCGGAATGGTCAATTGGCAATAGATTTTCTCCTTCAAAAAGGGCAATACGTAGAAGCAGTGATTCCTGATCTTATTTTGATGGATATCAATCTTCCAAGAAAAAATGGTCATGAAGTACTACATTTTATCAAATCAGAAAAAAAATTAAAACACATACCTGTGGTAATGTTGACTACCTCATCTTCAGAAAAAGATGTTTTGGATGCCTATCAGAACTATGCCAGTTGCTTTATTACCAAACCTGTAGATGTAAATGATTTTCTAAAAGTGGTATCAGAAATAGAAAGTTTTTGGGTAAATATTGTAAGATTACCCACTGCCAATAAACCCTGAAACAAATTTTTGTTTTATCCACCGACCGGCAATCTCACCAGAAAAAGGCTATATAGCCCCAATTCAGATTTGATTTTTATTTGACCATGATAGGTGTCTACCAAATGTTTGACCAAAGAAAGTCCCAATCCAAACCCTTTCTCCCCTACTGTACCTTGACTTGAGGTGGTTTTTCCAGATAAAATCTCTTGAATCCTCTCTTTTGAAATTCCCAGTCCATTATCTCTAACTGACACAATCAGCCAATTTTTATCCTCTTTTTCTGCCAACGATAGGTGCACCTCCACATCACCGTATTTGGGTGTGAATTTGATGGCATTGGAAATTAAATTGCCAAGAATCTGCAGAAGCTTATTTTGTGGAAAAGGGATATCCCCGTTTTGGCTTTTGAGGTGGACGGAAAGTGTAACTTCTTTTTGTTTTGCCTGAACAGCATAAAGATCATAAATTTTTTCTTTCAGGGTAAAAAGGTTGTACTCCAATTTCTTGTTGAGTTTGGGCCTGTTTTTCGAATGGAAATTTTGAGTCAGGACATCATCGGCCATTTCGAGTAGTGATTTACCGCTTTTCTTGATCAGCTGAATAAATTCAAGCACCTCTTCCAAGTTGTTATCATCTCCTTGGTCCTGTATAATCTGTGCCAGGCCTATAATCCCCCCTATCGGCCCCCTGATATCATGGGCTACCCTTTTGTGGTCTTCCCTGATTTCAGTCATGCTTTTTTTCAGATCATCCATAGTGCGTAGCATATTCAGTCGGCTGACAATTTCGCTTGCTATGAGTTTTAGCAATTCTTCCTTTTCAGGAGAGATGTTTTTCTTCTCTTTGTCCATTACACAAAGTGCCCCTAGGTTATGACCATTCTCAGTCTTTAAAGGAATCCCCCAATAGTACCTGAGATTGGGTTCATCTTTTACATAGAATTTCTGTTTGAAGCGTTCATCATCGCTGAGATCCATCACTTCATATGGAATATCTCCTAAAATGGTATATTGGCAGACCGAATCTTCCCTGTCCATCTGAATAGGTGGGAAGCCATAACCGGCAACAGACCATTGTGTAAATGAGTCAATCAAGTTGATAAGAGAAATCTCGGTTCCGGCAACTTTGGCTGCCAGTTTTGTGAGGTCCTTGAAATGACTTTCAAGATTGGAATAATCGAGATCATATTCACTCAATTCAATCAATCTTTCGAACTCATTCTTTGGAATGGGCGAGGCAATCAGGGCTTGGGTGCTTAGCATAATGGACAAACGTATTAAACTCAACATCAATTACCTAATCCAATAAAGGATAATTTAATCCCACAAAAAACAAAGCATTTTGGATCTTTCGAATGACAAAAAAGGGATGAGAAAAGGTTATGAAAACTAAATTAATTTTATTGAAATCTGTCTTTTTTTTTGAAAATTTAAATTCTGGCTTGATTCCTTTTTGATAATATGGTTTGGAGATAGTGTGCCGTGCAAAATTGCTTACCATGGATTGTGCCTTCATTCTGGGCCGTGGTTTGTGTCTTCACAAACCACCCTGTTGTGAATTGCTTTCAAATTGATATCTTCCTAAGGGAATCACAGCCAGTCATTACTAATATGTGCTGCTTTGATGGTTGTGAATTGCTTTCAAATTGATATCTTCCTAAGGGAATCACAGCGCGGTTGTCAGGCAATAAGATCTTTGTCATGTTGTGAATTGCTTTCAAATTGATATCTTCCTAAGGGAATCACAGCTAAATATGGTTAACCTATTCACCAAAAGGTGTTGTGAATTGCTTTCAAATTGATATCTTCCTAAGGGAATCACAGCTGAAGAAGTCGGGGGCGAGGGTGATCAGGTGTTGTGAATTGCTTTCAAATTGATATCTTCCTAAGGGAATCACAGCCAGAACAGCATGCAAGGCTTCAGTCTCTGTGTTGTGAATTGCTTTCAAATTGATATCTTCCTAAGGGAATCACAGCTAACGGATGAAATTAAGCAGGTCTACAAAGG
>NZ_JBGSXS010000005.1:0-7655 GCF_041751335.1 Aquiflexum sp. | reverse complement strand
CGCTGAAAATCGTGGAGGGATTCGTCATAGAGTTTTTGGAAGATAAAGACGGGAATATAAAAGAAGCCAAATTTATCCAACCGAATGGCGTATTTGTGGCAAAGAAAAAGTAATACCTATTTCAAATAATTCCTCAAAATTCGATCCATCTCTTCCACTACCTGCAAGGCATTTTCCTTAGTAAAAATTAAGGGGGGCTTGGTTTTTATCACACTGTCTAAAGGTCCATCTGTACTGACAAGAATAAATCTTTCGCGCAATTCATTTTTGATATGTTTTGCCAAAATAGCATCTTCTGCCTTTGTTCCTGGTTTGACAATATCCACTCCCAAGAACAAACCTGAACCTCTGACAACCCCTATGCAATCGTATTTTTTTTGAAGGTCCAATAATAAGGATTTGTAATAATCACCCACCATCTTCGCATTTTCCATTAGTCCCTCTTCTTCCATGACTTCCAAAACTGCTAAACCAATCGCACAGGAAACTGGATTACCCCCAAATGAACTGAAAAACTCTATTCCTTTTTCAAAAGATTCCGCAATTTCTTGGGTACAGACCACCGCACCCATAGGGTGCCCATTGCCCATCGGTTTTCCCAGCACAACCAAATCGGGAATTACTCCATATTGCTCAAATCCCCAAAAACAATCCCCAACCCTTCCAAAACCAGTCTGCACTTCATCAGAAATACAAACTCCACCCTGTTGACGGATAGCTGGATACAAGTCTTTCAAATATCCCTTTGCTAATGGCACTTGACCTCCACAACCCACAATCGGTTCTGCAATAAATGCAGCTATTTGTTGGGAAAAATGCTGCATTTGTTGGATAGCTTCCTTTGCATAAGCCTTGCCGGCAGTTCCGTCGTTTTGGGTATATGGCCCTCTAGAAGTATCAGGTAGATTGGTTTTGAGAATGTAGTCCCGCTGCCCCTGTCCTTTGGGATTCGAAAATTTATAATCTGAAATATCTATGGAAACCTGGGTATTGCCATGATAGCCATGTTCCATGACCATAATCATTTCTTTTTTGGTATGCCATTTGGCCATCCGGACCGCCAAATCACTGGCAGCGCTACCTGAATTAACAAAAAACACCCTATTTAAAGTTGACGGAAACTTAGCTAACAATCTCTCCGCATATTCAGGCAACCTGTCATAAAGATACCTGGTATTGGTATTCAGTTTTGCCATTTGGCGCTGACCTGCCTCCACAACTTTTGGGTGGGAATGTCCTACATGGGGAATATTATTATAGGCGTCCAAAAAAGTATTGCCATAACCATCATACATGTATTGAAAAGCAGCCCTTTCCATTTTGATTGGCTTGCTATAGCTCACTGAAAGAATGGAACTCAAATGTTGTTTTCGATAAGCCATACTTTCCTCTACTGAAGTCACCTTTTTTATATCAATTCCTACAACTTCCCTGAATCTATTCTCCGCTTCAATCGGATTGATTTTAATCCATCCGTAAAGCATTTTCCAAGCATTTTCTTCACTGACTGAGACATAGGAGTTTTCAGGATTTGTTTTTCTGGCTTGGGCCGAATTACAAACACTTAAACAAAGCCTTGTCGCGATC
This sequence comes from Aquiflexum sp., assembly GCF_041751335.1. Classification (GTDB taxonomy): domain Bacteria; phylum Bacteroidota; class Bacteroidia; order Cytophagales; family Cyclobacteriaceae; genus Aquiflexum. The sequence goes on along the minus strand of NZ_JBGSXS010000005.1, from coordinate 6,068 downwards.
AAGTAATACAAGATATCGACTTCTTTTTCTTCTAACGGAATCACTAAATGATAACCTTTCAGTACCTCTTCTGCCCATCCAAGATAATCAGCTTTGTCATAAGCGGCATAGGTCATGGCGACGGCCACTTCCTGGATCAAAGGTGCATAAGCTAAGTCCCCAAAATCAATCAATGCCAAATCTTTGGTTTCCTTGATAAGTATATTCCATTCATTGGCATCATTGTAAATGATTGATTTTCGCAGACTAGGCAGAACAGGCCTAACATTTTCTTCAAATTGTTGAAGGAAATAATGAACTAAACTTCTGCAATTGGCGGAAGGAATATCTTTTAAATAATCTTTAGCTAATTCGGGATATTGAATATGCCATTCCCACTTTCTGGATTGAATAACATAGTTTTTCATTTGTGAAAGCTCCTTGTCCAATTTTCCCAAAAAGCTACCTAAGGAATGATTTATTTCCTTGCCTGTCTTTGTGTCTCCCAAAAACCTTCCCTCTAAAAAAGACAGCAGTCTTATTATTTGGTGCTTTTCATTGTGTTCAACTACTTGAATATAACTGCCTTCCTCAAATGGAATTGGAGATGGAATTCCACCTTTAAATTTATGTTGAAGCGCCAATAAAATATCTGTTTCGGCTTGGACCAAATCAAAAGTGTCCGAAGAAAAGGGATAGGTTTTTAGAATGAATTTCCCTTTATCGGTATCCAACAAATAATTGGCATTGTCATAACCATTCAACCGCTTGATTTCAAGGGAATGAAAGTTAAACTGGGTCTTAATCCATTCTTCCATATAAAAGATTTTAAAACTACCAGTGAATTCCATTTTCATCAAAAGACATAGCCTGCCAGGAGTTATTTTTCAAGACCTTTAGCTCTTTAAATCCAACCTGTCTTAAAAGAAGAGCAGTATTTTTGTAATCACCTATGATTTCCTTTGGATGGTGCGCATCGGAATTGAGGCAAATCGGTATTTCAAATTCCTTCAACAATCGTAGTCCCAATTCACCCGGGTAGGTCTCCGAAGCCCTTTTCTTATACAAGCTCCGGGTATTCACTTCTACTATCACTCCTGTTTTTGCTGCAATTTCCAAAGTCTGTTTCATTAGGTCCTGGTACCAAGATTCCTGCTCACTGAAAAAAAACTTGTTGTGGTTTTGCATCTTGATCTTATCCACGTGACCAAGTATGGTGGGGCAATCGTTTTCCAGCATTTCAATCGTATAGTCAAAATACCTTTCCAACACTGCTCGAATATTATTGTTAAAAACTTCTTCAAGCCCTTTTTCAAAGGTCATTAAGGGCCCGTCTATTTCCCAAGGGCTCCCATCATCAAAAGCATCCACAAAATGAACAGATCCAATTGAATAATCCAAATTTAGATCTTCTGTACATTTCTTGATAAGTCCAGATTGATCAGGGAAAAAATCAATCTCCAAGCTTTTGTAAATTTCTATTTGTTCGGAGTATTTTTCCTTAGCGGCCTGAATATCCTGTAAATAGTTAAACATATCCTCCACTTTCATGGACCATTGGTTTTCAAATGAAACAGGACTATGGGAGGAAAAACCCAAACTGATAACACCCTCTTTGATTGCGTGGAGAACGTGGGTTTCAATTTCATCTACCCCGTCACAATATTTACAATGATTATGGTAATTGGTCCAGGTCATAAATGTTGTTTTTTGTCAATATAATAAAGTAAAAATTAGATCAAGTAGGATAACTTTCAAGGTAATTATTAATAAAAAACCAGAACTGATATAATTTTGGAAATGAGATTACGCTTCAAATTGAATGCTAATATTCAGTGATACTTTTTATAAAGGTCTTTTGCATGGAAAAATCAACTAATCTCTTTCTTGGCAATTTTGGTCATCAAAGGAATCTTTATCCATTTTGGCAAAATCATGATTAAAAGCCAAACCATTGGGTTTACCACAATATCGGCCTTTTTTTGAAAAAGCTTTCGGATACTTTTTTTGGCAATGAACTCCGGTTCCAAAATCATAAATTTTCCGAAAAATCCTTTTTCCACTCTTTTTATGACTTCATCATTGGTTCGAATTGGTCCGGGACACACTACACTGACAGAAACATTTGTACCCTTCAATTCCTGATTAAGACCTCGTGAAAAGGAATAAACAAAAGATTTGGATGCAGGGTAAACTGTTTTATAACCTATTGGGAGATAGGCCGCCAAACTAGAGATATTCAAAATATATCCAGCAGGTTGTTTTAAGAGATTAGGAAGTAATTGATGGGTAAGTACAGAAGTCGTAACCACATTCAGCTTAATAATATTATTGATGTAATCTACATCAGCACCAGACATTTTTTTTGTTCCCCCGGTCCCTACATTATTGATCAGCATAAAGACGTTAAAGTTCTGATTTATATAATTTGCCAATTCAATCACGTTTTGATAAACTGACAAGTCTGTTTCATAAGGTCTTGAATCAATTTTATATTTTTCCTTTAATTCTTCGCAAAAATCCTGAAGCCCATGGTTTGTTCTGCTGACCAAAATCGTATTGATCTTCATTTTGGATAGCTCAATGGCAAAAGATTTTCCTAAACCATGCCTCGCTCCTGTAACTAATGCAAATTCTTTCATACTTATCATTTAAGATAATTGTTCAATCTGAATCTTCGGAATCATGCACTCAGGCAAATATAGATTGTCTGTTGGTTTTATTTTATCACGTTATCATACTATCCGTTCTTCCTGACAAAAATAATCCTTTAGGCCAATGAAGGAAAAGCTATATGGAAAGTACTGCCTTTCCCTTCTTCCGATTCAACCCATATTTTACCCCCTAAATTATCCACTATTTTTTTGACAATGGCCAGGCCCATTCCTGTGCCACTGTACTTTTCCTTGCCGTGAAGCCTTTGAAAAATGATAAAGATCTTATCATGAAATTCGGGGGAAATACCTATGCCGTTATCACTAATCGAAACCAACCATTCGTGTTTTCTCTTTATAGCATTAATTGTAATTTCAGGTATCACATCGTCTTTGCTATATTTAAGTGCATTGCCGACTAGATTTTGGAAAATCTGCAAAACGGGCCCTTTATGTGCCATGATGGAAGGAAGGTCTCCATAAATCACTTTGGCACCTTTTTCTTCGATTATTTGGCTGTGGAGCATGCAAACTTCTTTTACTATCCCTTGGAGGTCCACCTTTACTGATTCTTCGGAGATTTTACCTACCCTAGAAAACTCTAATAGATCTAAAATGATCTGCCGCATCCTTTTGGCGCCATCCACTGCAAAACTGATATACTGGATTGCTCTTTCATCCAATTCCGTTCCATACTTTTTTTCCAATTGGGCCAAAAAGCTGGTGATCATTCTTAAGGGTTCCTGAAGGTCATGTGAGGCGACATAGGCAAACTGTTCCAATTCCCTATTTGAAATTTCGAGGTCATGCGCATGTTTTTTTAATTCAGCATTGAGCCTCTTCCGAGCCTCTTCTGCACTTTTTCTCCGATGAATATCCTGAAGGCTACCAAAGAGACGAACGCACCTGCCCTCTTCGAAATCTGCATTTCCTATAGCCCTAACCCACCTTTCTTTACCTTTTGCCGTAACGATCTCTAATTCCAAATCAAAAGGTTTCCCATGTTCAATGGCTTCCTTAACTTTTTGCCTGATGGTTTCACGTGACTTGCCTTCCTTATAAAAGTTGATGGCCGATTCCAAGTCCGGTTCATATTCCTCTGTAAGTTCCTGAATTTCCCGGGTGATTTTAGAAATAAAAAGCTTCCCGGTAACTTGGTCCACTTCCCAGCCTCCCAATTTGGCCACGCTTGTGGCATTGTCAAGAAGATTCTGCAGCTCTTTGTTATCGGTAACATCTCTGAGAACACCGATCATCCGGATTGGAGCCCCATCTTCATCCCGGATCAAATGCCCCATTTCCTCAACAAAAGCGATGCTGCCATCACCTTTACGGATTCTGAATTCCTTGTGCCACCTATACTGACCGGGATCTTCCAAAAATTCATTCCAGGTCGGTTTATTTTTTTCCCTATCAGAAAAATCCATCATATCTGCCCAGTCCGAAAGCCTGAAAGGTTCTTCTTTTTTATTAAAATCAAAAATCCTGAAAAAGCCTTCACCCCATTCAAAAACATCCTGCACAATGTCCCAATCATAAATAGCGTCATTGGTGACTTTGTTGACATATTCATACCGCTCGTTGCTTCTTTGAATGGCTTCCCTGTAAAGCACCTGATCGGTTATGTCACGGAAATTATCCACCAATCCATTGATTACGGGATCATGAAACATATTGGTGATAGTGGCTTCTATCCAAAGCCAGGTTCCATCTTTATGAAGTGTCCGAGAAACATTTTGGGTAAATGGTATGCCAGGATTCTCCAGGGCCCTATTGAGTGTTTCGGCTACTTTTTCCCTGTCTTCTGGGTGGATGATTTCAAACAACTGTAGATCAAGTGCCTCTTCTTCCGTGTAACCCAAGGTCTTGGTAATGGATGGAGAGACATATTTGGCTATTCCGTCCAATCCTAAAATGGCAAAAGAATCGGCACTGTTTTCTACCAAGGTTCTGAATCTTTTCTCATTTTGCTCCAAAGATTCGCCAGTCAGAATCTGGTTGATGTTAAGAATGAGATTATCCGTCACCGTATCCAACAATTGCCTCTCTTCCTTTAAAAAAGGGCCTTCATCCATAAGGGGTTTTTGACTGTGGTAAGTCACCACAATATATAGTTCATTCCCGTCCAAATCCATTTTCCGACTGACAAGTGTCTGTTTTGAAGCCTTATGGTGTGGTGAGGTGAATTCCTGTCCTCTATAGGCTATGGCTACGGATATTTCCTCTTCAAATTGAAAGCCTGTAGGCAGTATTTCAACGGCATGTGTCAGCAATCTCTCTACTGAAAGTCTTTGGCTACTCAGATTGGCAATCTGATAGAGGCAGCTTTGTTCTTTGACCCTTTCACTCAAATCGCCCAGTGCTTTAGCCAGATCCAATTCGATTTTTTTCTTTTCGGTAATATCGGTATGGGTACCTGACATGATGAGCGGTTTGCCATCTTCGGACCAACTGATGATTTTCCCCCTATCATTTATCCAGACTATATGCCCATCTTTGTGAAGCATCCTGCATTCTATATCATAGTAATCAATCTTTTTTTCAAAGCAGTCCTGGATAATGGATCTGGAAATATCCATATCCTCTGGATGAATCAGTTTGAACCAAGTACCTTCTTCAATTGGTTGAAGCTCTTCTAAGGTATATCCTCCGATTTCTGCCCAACGTTCGTTGATAATGACTTCTCCGGTCTGAATATGCCATTCCCATGTCCCTACCCGCGTTGCCTCAATGACATTGTGAAGTCGCATGGCTTCTGTCTTGAATTCCATTTGGGTTTCCAGAAGCATTTTTTTGCTTTTTCTCAATTCAAAAAGCTGTATCACTTGGTTGGCCAAGGATTTCAATGCTTTTTTAAGTCGGTCATCCAGTTTCCTGGGCTTTCGGTCTATTACACTTAAAGTTCCCACTGTTTCTCCTTTGGGGCCGGTCAGGGGCACTCCTGCATAAAAAACAATATTGGGAATTCCGGTAACCAGAGGATTGGCACAAAAAGCCGTTTCCTCCCGTGCGTCATTCACCATAAAAATATCCTTTTCCGATTGGATGGCCTTAGCACAAAATGACACTTCGATCGGAGTCTGATCGATATCCAATCCATGATGGGATTTGAAAAATTGCCTTTTTTCATCTACCAGGGAGATCAAGGCAATAGGACAATCGCAGATAATTGCGGCAAGTTCTGTGATGGCATCGTATTCTTTTTCAGGAGAGGAGTCCATCAGATCCAATGATTGAAGAGACTCAAGTCTTTCCTTGCTTTCAAAGGGGTTTTTACTCATATTTTTGGGTCATTCCCAGCTTAGCCTAACTTTACAAAGGCTGTATGGGAAATTAAGATATCAATATACCTAAATTATTTCCTAAAATCAGAATGCCGGAATCTGATTATTCCGGCATATTGGTAATTGATGTTACTATTAAACAGGCAAAACT
>NZ_JBGSXS010000004.1:0-8956 GCF_041751335.1 Aquiflexum sp. | reverse complement strand
GTCAGCGGACCGTCCGAATTGGTTGTGAATGTTGCTTCTTCTGCAATAGTGATGTTGCCATTGTTGCTCACATCTAGGATTCCAGCGGTCCAGTTTGTGGTGCCCTGCAGCAGTAGGGTTTTGGTATTGATGAATTTGTTGTTGCCTGAAAAAGAAGCAAGTCCAGAAACCGTCATCGGACCAACTCCGGTCAAGAATCCTCCTGACCAATTAAAGCTTCCTTCTACTTCTGATTGTCCATTTCCGGTAAGGATTCCACTACTGAGATTTATTGTACCTGATACAAAAAGATCAATTCCAACATCATCGTTAACAGTAAGTGTTCCACCCGAAACAAGCAAAGTACCCCCTTCCTCGACCACTGTTTGGTCAATGGTTCGTGTATCAGATACAGTAACAGTATGGCCTTCACTGATGGTGATGTCTTCATCTGCCGATGAAGGCACCGCAATAGCAGCAATCCAATTATTTCCATCGAAGCGTTGCCAAGTGGTGACTGAATTCCAATTGCCTGATTGGATGGATCTGTAAGAATTCAGGGATACATTTCCGGAATCATTTGAATTAAATTCTGCTAAAACCTGCTCTGCTGTTAAGGCCAAATGGTAGATTTTTATCTCGTCAATTGTTCCTGACAATGCCAAAGGACCAAATGCAATTCTATTTCCCACATGTAATGGATCTGGGTTATCTGTAGTACCTGAAGTTAAGTCAGTGGTTGTATTTTGAAGCACTCCATCAACATATAAACTTAGTAGTGTACCATTTTTTGTAAATGTTATTAAATGATAGGCATTGTCATTGACTGATACCTCTGAAAATACTATGGCTTGCTCTGTTCCATTCCATCGTGCTGCTTCAATTTTTGCTTTTACAAAATCCGGATTGTCTTCATTGTTATTTCTATACCTAATCACGAATGGGTAACCACCTGTTATACCATCCCATTTTTCCAGAATTGTATTTGCCGCTACTGTTGATTCATTTGGTTGGGAAGATGGGATTTTAACCCAGCATTGCACCGTAAAATCTTGATTCAGGGTAAAATTATTTGAACTGCTACTTGGAATGTCAATTATATCATCCACCCCATCAAAAAGATACGCGCTATTGGCATTTCCAAAGCGGTCAGTGGTTAGAGTTGCACCATTTACGGTTCCGTTGTTGGAACCAATGGCATCCTTGGCATTGCCATTAAAGGGATAATAAGCCACCGGGGTTTGTGCCATGGCAAAGCTAAATGCACAAACAGCGAAAATGGTCAGTAAAGTATGTAGCGCTTTCATCATAAAATTGGTTTAAAGCATATAAATTTGATATAAAAAGAGGTGTAGCACCATAGCTAAATCTAGCTATCCAATTGATTGTTAAGAATTTGGTTTGGGTAAATCTCCCATTTTGACCAAAGGAAAAAAATACTATAAAAGTACTATTTTTGAACTAAGAGTTGTTTATTTATTTATACGCTTTCTTGCCAGTAACCTTTAATTCAGTTGCAAACAGGACGGAAGTCCGAAGACGGAAGACCGAAGTATCGTGCATTTCAGGATCTTTCGAGAATTATTTTGAGCTACGATATTACTGGTAAAATTGTGTATATCTATTTTTTCTTATAGCGGCCTGGGTGCCTGTTGCTCGAGTTTTTTCTTTCTCTTGCTGATTAAAATGGCGCTTCTAAGTTGCTCTTGATTTAAAAGGATTCGAAGGGTAAACTTTTCCAAAGTTTGAAATTTTGGGAAAGTTTATGCGTGGCAGAAAGCAGAAAAAGCCTGTCATTAGCCAGGCTTTTTCATCTATATTCAGCTACCCTTAAATTATTATTTTGTTTCCCAAAGGGAAATATTGAAAAACATTAACTCCAAAAAGAAAATTTCAATGTCGAACTCAATCCGGACATGTCCCCCAAACAGGTTTAGGCAAAGTCCAAGAATTGGCCTTATTGTCAAAGAATAATGGTTTTGATTTGATTTTCGTAACGCACCATTTTGATAGATCTTGGTTAAACAATGGGTTGGCTTCGAACATACCATCCATATTGACTACATTTTTGACGTCCCAACTTCCTATTGGTTGATTGAATCGGACTCCGGCGAACATAAATCGCATATTCGATGCTTGGCTTACATTCCAGTTTTCAATATTTTGACTAAACAAAGATTCAGTAAACATCGCGGAAAAATCAATTACATTTCCCACATTCCATGGTCCAATCGGTTGATCAAAATTTGACCTATAAAACATAAAGGACATGTTTTTGACATTTCCAACGTCCCATTTTTCAATTGGTTGATTGAAATGAGAATCTCTAAACATATCACCCATATTTGTAACACTTGAAACGTCCCAATCCCCTATGGATTGGTTAAATTGAGATTCATAAAACATGCGGTTCATATTCGTGACATTGCTTACAACCCAATCCCCAATGGGTTGATTAAAAGGGCATTCTCTAAACATACTCAACATAACTGTAGCATTGCTTACATTCCAATCTCCAATCGGATGATTAAATGGAGTTTTATAAAACATTAATCCCATATCAGTAACCTTGCTTACATCCCAATCTCCTATGGGCTGGTTGAATGGAGAATTATGAAATAATATTCCCATATTGTTAACATTACTTACATCCCATTCCCCAATGGGTTGGTTGAATTGGGACGAAGAAAACATCGCAATCATATTTGTAACCTTACTAACATCCCAATCCCCAATAGGTTGATTGAACGAAGAAAGATCAAACATTCTACTCATATCTGTGACATTGCCCACATCCCAATTGCCAATTGGCTGGTTGAAGGTGGTAGCTCTAAACAATTGGGACATATCCGTAACCAAAGAAGTACATAACCTGGTCATGTCAACCCCTTCACCCCTTCTTTGCCTGATCAAATCATTGTCTACCGCCTCATATTCAATCCCGTTTAGGGTACCTTTTTCTCCGACTCCTACAGCTTCACATTTACAGGTGATTCCGTTTTCGGCTAGATAAAATTTTTCCTTGAGCTTAAATTTGACCGTTACATTCTTCTCTTTATCCACTGCAATCTGTTTGGGTATTTCACTTCCACTCAAATCCCCTCCCCAATTTTCGAATTCCCAACCCTCATTTGGGACAGGGGTGAGTTCGACTGTAGTCCCATGTGGATAATCCCTGCCGGATGGATTGGTCACTATGACTTCATTTACGGTGCCTTCCCCCTCGATCTGTATATTCAGGGGATAATCCCTTTTGACAAATACCCCTACCACACTTTTGTTGGAAGTCATGGAAATGGTCAATGGAACAGTAGCCCCACTCCCATCACCTTCCCATTGTTTGAAGACCCAATGGGTATTCGCCTGGGGTGTGAGGGTGACCGTTTGGCCCTGTGGGTATGAGGCTGATGAAGGTGCAATTGTGATGGTGCCACCTTCTACCGGAGAAGCAATTGTAGAAAGTGAATAGGTAGGAATCGGTTCTTCTTCTTCACAGGAGATTAATGCAGCACATAATGCCGATAAAAGAAAATATTTAATGGTTCTCATTGGTCTAAAAATTTAAATGGTTAATGATTATTCGGATTTTTATGTTGGTAAAATTCCCGATTAACCGAAAGGAAAAAAATACTATAAAAGTACTATTGTTGAACTAAGGGGTTTTCTGTTGGACATAAAGAATTTTAAAAATAAATAGGCTGGAAACGTTGAAACAAAAATCAGGATTCTAATAATAGTTTCACACAAAAAATTATCCTGGAAAAATTTTTATTTGGATTGATTCTTAACCCTAATAGGTTATTTGGAGTTTGTTTATATAGCTACTTTTTTTCTTGACAAAAAAAGTAGCCAAAAAAGTCAAGAAGGCGGAATCCTATCATCCCACAAGGCCAATGCCGACCCGGTCCGCCTTCATTCCCACCCGCTCTTCTCAATTAGAACTTATGTGAAAGATTCAGGTTTTTTTTAAACCAAAATTTATTCCTCTAAATAGATTCCCATAGTCCTTTTCAATTTATTGAATTAAGGAAAAGTAATTCATTAATTAATGCTACTAAGTCAATCCAGTTCCAACCGGAACTTCTATACTCACTTTTGTTCCCCTTTCGTTGGATTCAAAACTGATTTTCCCCTTTAGGTAATTTACCCTGTTGGCAAGATTTACCAATCCCAAGCCATTTTCAGGATTGTCAATAATATCCCTGGGAATTCCTTTGCCATTATCGGAAACAACCAAGTTGAGTTTCTGTCGATGGTTATTCAGGAATATGTTCACTTGGGCTTCTGTGGCCTCTGCGTGTTTGATAATGTTGTTCAGCAATTCCTTGATTATCCTGAACAGGTTGATCTTGATTTCTAGCTGCAATTTTGGCAGATCAGCGATTTCATAGGTGATTTTGATTATATCCTGTGAACCGACCATATCCAAAATTTCCGATACCATCTCCTTGAGGGATTTGTCTTCCACTTCCCGGGGCATCAGTTCATGGGCGATATACCTGATATCTTTACAAGCGATTTCCAATAATTTGTGTGTTTCGTCCAGTCTTGGATTATACTTTTTGGGGCCCAGCATCATAAATTCAACCTGCAATTTTGTAATGGCCAATAATCCTCCCAAATCATCATGCAGATCTTTGGCAATTCTCTGCCTTTCCTTTTCCTGCGCCTGAATGATACTCTTTGAAAGCTTCCTTTCCTGTTGGAGCACTTCCAAACTCAGTTCTTCCTTTTCATTTCTGATAATATAATACCGATGGATAATACCGATTGTAAGCAAAAACACATTGACCAATGATCCCACTACCAGACCATTTGGATAAAGAGGATGCCAATCTGTTACTCCTTGAATGTTGAGCACATAATTGGAAAATCCAAAAATCAAAATAGCATTGGCCAAAGCCAGGTAATAGGCGATTTTTCCTTTTGACCGGAATTGTAAAACAGTCATGGCCAATACAATGACCATATTGCAAATAGAAATGAACAATGCTGTCCAACTGATCATTTTATTGACTTTTGATCCCAATGCAATGAAAAGTGAACCCATAATCAAGATGGCAAAAAAGTAATTGATGAGCATATAAAGTTTGGACACATTCCAAACTTTGGATTTATTTTCTCCAAAAAACTGGTTGATAAAGTTCAAAAGCAATACGGACATCATCAGACTGAAAAATGGAATGACAATCGAAGATAGGCTTCCAAAAAAGTCACCATAAACCCATAAAAACAAAAAACCATCTTCCTCCAATATCAAAGCAAGGCAACAGATCAAATATCCGGAGAAAGTCAAATAGACTTTTTCCCTAAAAAATATCCAAAGGGATAGCCCGAAAAAAAAGGCAAGCATCAATACCCCTGCAACCGAACCAAAAAATGCCGTTCTGCTGATTTCATATTCCCAATAGGATCTTGGTTCATCCAAAAAAAAAGGAATATAAGTATTCAGTCCCCTGCTATCAACCCTTAGCAGATAAGTATAAATTGAATTTGGGGGAATTAATAACTCATAAGAGTTAAGTCTACTGTTCATTGCCCTTTTATTTCCGGAATACAAGAAGCCTGAAACCTGTTCATTGATAAGGCTGTCATTTTCATCGAAAGTAAACAGTATAGCTTCTTTGATGGCTGCCCCTGCAGGACTCAAGATCACCATATTTCCGGCATCCAGTTCGTTCTCCAACTGGAAGCCAAACCACCAAATTGATTCAGTATATCCTTTGTTAAACAGGGAATGATGGCCCAGAGCCTCAAATCCTTTTTCCTTGAATTTATTTAAAACTTCATTTAAACTAAAATTCTCTGTTTCTTCCCAATAAAAGAGATAATCCCCGATAGGATAATCCGGTGCTTGGTTTATCTTCAATAAAACCGATAACGAATCCATTTTTTCTTCCTGAGAAAATGTTTTGAAGGGAAACAAAAACAAGATTAGCAGAAAAATAGACCTTACATACATAGACACAAAAATATAATTCTACCAGTTTGGATTGTTCTCTTTGAAGTCAACATCAGATTCATTGGGATTTTTTAAAAATTTCAATGGTGGCTTTCCGGTAAATTCCACAAAATCCTTGATCAAATGGGATTGGTCAGCATAGCCCATTTCTGATAAAAACTCAAAACTGTCCAGTTTTTCTTTTTGGACCATGTTTTTCATCAGGTTATTGAACCGTATAATCCGGCTCAACATTTTTGGGGACAAACCAACCTGTTTCTTAAATTCCAGTTCCAAAACCCGTTGTGAAATTCCCAAATTTGAACCAAGGCCGGAAATGGCAATATTTCCTTTTCTTTCAACAATTTCAGCAATCACAGATTCGATATTATTCAAAATCCTAAATTCCTTCAATCGATTTACATATCTGATGATTTCCTTCTCAATCAAATTAATCACTTTTCGGTGATCAGCCTCCGACATTAGTTTCTTACAGAACCCTTCCTCAAAAACAGGAAGCCCCAATCTCTGGAATGACGTCACTTTATTGGTGAAAGCCGAAACATCCCGTTGGATAAATGGATACAAGCCTGATGGTGAAAAAACAGTCAAAACCAATCGGAAATGTCCCTTGGTCCTGTCGTTCCCGTAGGTTTTCATTTGTCCATACAGATACACCCGATCAAAAACTTCCGATTCTATATTTATTTCGACCTTTGGATTGTCATCTACCATGTATTCAAACGTTCCTCCAAATGGCATGACAATGGCAGGCGATCCATTTGGTGTCAATAAATTATATGTCTCTTCTTCCAAAATCTCATCCACCAAAAAATATCCTGTCACCATTCGTGACAAAGAAGGGGCAGCAGGGAAAAACTTGGCTTCCATATATGGCTTTAATTGATGAAAAAGAAGGTTACAAAGTATGAATTCAACTGATTCAAAATATTGGATTCGAAATTTCAAATTAAGATAGTTGAATTCGGATAAAAATGCTAAAAAAAATGGTAATCCGTTTCCTTTCCATTGGCCCATGCTTTTTTTACAAATTTGTTGAAAGTCCGAAGACCGAAGTCCGATGTAAGGATTATTTAAGTATCTGACCAAACATTGTATTTCCTATCTACTGCAAAAATGGAGATAAATAGATATGGAGATAAAAATTGATTCAATTTTAAAATTCAGAAATCTGTAGATTTCTTCAAAAAAGTAACCAAACCTGCCAGGTTTCTTACACCAAGCTTTTCGAAGATATTTCTTCTATGTGTTCTAACAGTAAACCGGCTTAAATTTAATTTCTCAGCAATTTCATCAGTTTCAAACTGATTGATGATTAGCTGAAGAACCTCAGTTTCCCTTTTGGAAAGGTGGTATTGTTTTGCCAATTTCTTGTAAAACCCATCATCCTCTATATTGTCATTGCCAACAGGCAAGTCATTGAAATAAATACCTCCTTTAATAATAGATTGGATTGACTCCAAAAGGACCTGTAAGGGTGCATCCTTACCAATCATTCCATCTGCCCCAAGATTTTTGCACAGTTCAACTGTTGAAACAGTCCTGTGCATACTCAATACCAATTTCTTGACATTTGGATAATTTCTCTGCAAATGTCCCATGACCTGAACACCATCCATGACAGGCATATTTAGGTCCAAAATCAATAGATCAGCAGAATATCCCTGATCCAAATAATCCAAAACTTGCTTTCCATTGCTGAAACAATTACCTAAATGGTAATTGGGATTGGTATTGAGAATCTGCTTCAATCCCGAAGCAAACATCTCGTGGTCATCGGCGATAATAATTTTGGTTCTCATAGAAAATGTGTTTAGAGTTTGAGAAAAGTTTAAAATCTACCCGATCCGTTTAATGATAGAATTCAAGAATCAGTTTTAAATATCCATTATAACTCAATATTTGATTATTTCTTTAATTTATTGTCTGATTCAAGGAGAGTAAAAATATCAAATTGTTACGCTCCAAAATTGTAAGAAATCGAATATTATTAATTTGAGTTCTTTACCATACAAATCAAAAATACTTAAGCTTTTACCCAATGGAAATAGCTAAATATGGCTATAACCTTTGAAGTCCAAAAAAAGACCTCAAAGGTTGAACTTGGGCAGACCTTAAAACCTAACTCCTCCTTAGCGTTTTTGCGTCTTTGCGGGAAACCTTACAAACCATGAAATTGTGAGGCGATTATTCATCCCTCAAAACCTTCGAGGTCAAAAAAGACCTCAAAGGTTAAACTTCTTTTGCGCCTTAGCATCTTTGCGGGAAACCCTTTCACAACAACCTCTTCTTATAAGCCAATGCCACCGCCTCCCCAAGAGAATGCACATGCAGCTTTTCGTAGATTTTTTTGACGTGGTTGTTGACGGTGAAGTAACTGATGCCGAGTTCATCTGCGATCATTTTGTAGCTGAGGCCCTCTGCGAGTTTTTTGAGTACTTCTGATTCCTTGGGGGTCAATTGGTAATCTTCTTTTTTTCCATTGGGAATTTCCCCGAAATAACGCATTACTTTTAAGGCTATGGATGGACTCATGCTTGCCCCGCCTTTGTTTACTTCGTCTATACTTTGGGTGATTTGGGCGACGGAAGCTGATTTTAGGATATAGCCCTCTGCTCCACCTTGAAGGGCAGCAAAAACCTTTTCATCATCATCAAAGGAAGTCTGCACTATGATCTTGATATAAGGTGCGTATTGCTTGGCGATTTTGATGCCTTCGATCCCGTTGACCACCGGCATTTCCAGGTCCATTAGGATGATATCAGGTCGGCTTTGGTCTATGTCTTTTTTGATATGGGCACAGTTTTCGAAGGAACCCACCCATTCAAGTTCGGGTACCAAACCGATCAAAGCCTGCAAACTTTCCCTGCGGGCTGAATTATCGTCATATATGGCTACCCGTATCATAGCTTAAAGTTATGGGGATTCGGCTCCACCTACAATACTAAATGTAGCCATGGGGATAGAACAGGTCAGGGTAGTTCCGTTTCCGTTTTGGCTATCAATGCATAGTTT
>NZ_JBGSXS010000003.1:0-3025 GCF_041751335.1 Aquiflexum sp. | reverse complement strand
CAAGACCTGAAGTAGAATATTGAAAACATCAGGGTGTGCTTTTTCGATTTCATCCAGCAAAACTACTGAATATGGCTTTCTTCTGACTTTCTCAGTCAACTGACCGCCTTCTTCATAACCGACATATCCCGGAGGTGCTCCCACAAGTCTGGAGACACTAAACTTCTCCATATATTCTGACATATCGATTCTGATCAAAGAATCATCTTTGTCAAAAAGATAAGTCGCCAACATTTTTGCCAACTCTGTCTTTCCAACTCCCGTAGGTCCTAGAAATATAAATGAACCAATCGGTTTTTTAGGATCTTTCAGCCCTACCCTTGTTCTTTGGATAGCTTTGGTCAATTTCTTGATGGCTTCTTCCTGACCAATGACTTTGGCCTGCAATTCTTCACCCATATTCAAAAGTTTCAAACCTTCATTTTGGGCAATTCTTTTGGCAGGGATTCCTGTCATCATGGCAATTACCTCAGCAACATTATCTTCTTCTACCGTATAACGCTTGGTTTTACTATCCTCTTCCCATTTGTTTTTGGCATTTTCAAGTTGCTCGAGTAACTTCTTCTCCTTGTCCCTCAATTGGGCTGCTTCTTCATACTTTTGACTTTTAACAACCCTGTTTTTCTCAATTTTGATTTGTTCGACCTCTTCTTCCAACTTGAGAATTTCCTCAGGTACATGGATATTGTTAATATGGACCCTTGCACCCGCTTCATCCAAGATGTCTATGGCCTTATCAGGAAGAAATCTATCTGAAATATAGCGATCTGAAAGCTTGACACATGCGTCAATGGCCTGAGGGGTGTAAATCACATTGTGATGGTCCTCATACTTATCCTTGATGTTATTAAGGATCTGAATAGTTTCTTCCGGCGTGGTGGCATCCACCATTACCATTTGAAATCTACGGGCCAATGCACCGTCTTTCTCTATATATTGTCTATACTCATCAAGGGTGGTAGCTCCAATACATTGGATTTCTCCCCTTGCCAAAGCGGGCTTGAACATGTTTGAAGCATCCAATGAACCACTTGCGCCACCGGCACCTACTATTGTATGCAGCTCATCAATGAATAGTATGACGTTCGGAGATTTCTCTAATTCGTTCATTACTGCTTTCATTCTTTCTTCAAACTGCCCTCTATATTTGGTACCCGCAACCAAGGATGCCAAATCCAAGGTGACCACTCTTTTGTTGAACAGTACACGGGAAACCTTCTTTTGAACAATTCGCAAGGCAAGGCCTTCTGCAATAGCAGTTTTACCTACACCGGGTTCTCCTATAAGAATTGGATTGTTTTTCTTTCTTCTGGAAAGTATCTGAGCAACCCTTTCGATTTCTTTTTCTCTACCTATGATTGGATCCAATTTGTCATCTTCCGCCATTTTGGTTAAGTCACGGCCAAAATTATCCAAAACAGGTGTCCTGGATTTTTCACCGGAACTTTTGGAAGAACTCGAAGAACTTCCAGCGGATGAACCAAAGAGTTTAGATCCATCATCATCAGGGTCATCAGCCTCAGCTTTTGCCCTTGGACCCGAGTCAGTCTGAAATTCCAACATCTCCTTAACGGAGTCATAATTGGTATCAAACTTATTCAAAATCTGGGTTGCAATATTATCTTCATCCCTAAGTATGGATAACAGCAGATGTTCAGTTCCGATTAATTGACTTTTAAAAATCTTGGCTTCGAGATAGGTGATTTTCAATACTTTCTCAGATTGTCTTGTCAATGGGATGTTCGCGAGGTTTTTGACATTGTGGGTAGCAGTACCTTTAACTGCCCGCTCGATAGAATTTCGGAGTTCGTCTAATGGCACTCCTAATTTTTTCAATATGGAAACAGCCACTCCCTCACCTTCTCTAATCATGCCCAACAAGAGGTGTTCTGTACCAATGTAGTCATGACCCAGACGCAGCGCTTCTTCTCTGCTCAGGGAGATCACCTCTTTGACTCTGTTTGAAAATTTTGCTTCCATGTATTTTCTTTCTAATTTATTCTTAATTCAATATTAATGTTACCGAATTTGTTTTAAAAACACAATCTATTTACGGATTGTTCAATCATTTTTTTTTGAGAGGTTCAGAATATCTTTTGATTCAGGACCTTTACAAAACAACAAATCCAGAATGCTAAGGTTTGGCACAAAGTTTACGCCAAACATTTGGCTGTAAGGATATGGTGTCATGATGTTTCTGGAACCAAAACCTTCCTTTGCATTGATTATACCTCTTGTATCAGGGTAATTGTTGGCATCGACATTCTCCGATACCACTTTTAATTTAGTGTTAGACTGCAATAATTTAAGACAAACTGTCAGTAGTTCGATATTGAGATCAAACAAAAACGTCAGGTTTTTTGCATAAACGATCTCCAAATAAGGAAAAAAATATTCAAAAAAAGGAGCTTTCCCATATGCACTTTGAATCCCCCTTAAATGAATGTTTTTCCATTTTTGATCATAATCAATTTTGATTTCCTTATATAACTGCTTTGAATTCCCCATTAAAACAGGAATAGATAAGGTGTCCACTTTGTTGGTCAATAGAATTTGAGCCCTATTACGGTAAGTTTGTTTCTGATACCTCTCTGTTCCATTTATGCACAATTCCCGGTGATCGCTGATCAGCACAAAGTATTCAACGGGTGGCAGGTAGAAAAGGTCTGTGAGGAGGGGCATTTTGGGAAAGAGGAGATTTTAAGGATGAAGGATGAGGGATGAGGGAGAAAGGTAGAAGGTAGATTTTAGATTGGGCAAGTTGGAAGGCTGAAGGTGTGGTGCGTCATTGCGAGTCCATAGCATTTTGAAAATGTTCAGAAAATGAATGACATCAAGTTGCCCGCTAGGCAGCCGTCATCCTGAGTCCCCAACATTTTTAAAATGTTCAGAAAAGGAATGACATCAAGTTACCCCCTAGGCAGCCGTCATCCTGAGTCCCCATCATTTTGGAAATGTTCAGAATAGGTAATGACATCAGGTTAAACCAATCCGGCATCGGCAAGCTCGGCCAGCGGGCCTGTCG
>NZ_JBGSXS010000002.1:0-5189 GCF_041751335.1 Aquiflexum sp. | reverse complement strand
CGGGCATCATTTTACAAGATCTATTTTTACCCATATGTCGTCCCTAAAGGGACGAAAACACAATATCTATTCATATCGATTGCCAATTTGGGTAATCTACTTGGTATCGGTCTAAAGGAAATTGACGTTTAATTAATAGTTGGATATTAAAGGTGCTATTTGCTCAATAGAAGTAAAACCTTCTGGGAGTTCTGTGATTTTCAGATTTCTGAAATGTATGGGAGCCCCTTCCGATTCGAGACAGATGTATCCTTTCTTTTGACTGGACTGACTGATGCCATTGACAAACTTCCCATTTACAGATAGCTTGATGACACCGTCCACACAAACTACCACATAAGTATTCCATTGGCCTTTGCCCAAGCAGCGATTTTCAATGGATTTGCTTCGCGTTCCTCTCGGATTATCAGGTACGGTTGTTACTCCCCCTACTCCAAATAATTCTCCATGTACATAGGCTATCGGAGGCAGAACGCCATCTTTTTTATTTTGATTTACCCAATCCAATTCAAGCATTTGCACCTCTACGCCGTCAGGAAGTCGGTTGTCTCCAGGAATTGCACTGCTCCAAACAAATGTTCCAGAATTCCCCCCTGCCTCTATGTGCTTCCACTCAATGTACATGATGAAGTTTTCATATTGCTTCTCAGACCGTATTACCCCAATCGGTAAACCTTTGCAAACCAGTTCATCCCCTTCAAAATACCATGTTTCTTTTTCGGTATTTACATTGTACCATTTCAGGGGAGTTTCTTCAGGTTGCTTATCGCTGACCAAAGACTCCAATCCTCTAGACTTTCCAAATTCAAATAAATAGTCTTGGCCTGCAACAGGAGTACAGATAAGTAAGGAAGCTGCAATGATGGCAAAAGGGAAGTTAAATTTCATTTGTCTAAATTTTAAAATTCTAGGGATTTCAAAACAATGATCAAATT
Source organism: Aquiflexum sp. (assembly GCF_041751335.1). GTDB lineage: Bacteria > Bacteroidota > Bacteroidia > Cytophagales > Cyclobacteriaceae > Aquiflexum. The sequence continues at coordinate 4,254 of NZ_JBGSXS010000002.1, read as the reverse complement.
ACTTTTGTCTTGCCTGGTACTGCCACAGGAGGCACCGGCCATACCAAATCCCAATGATACTCATCCAAATCAGGGCCAAGGACCTGATTGGAATTCATGGCTTGCTCCCAAGTAATTGTCTGACCAGAATACCCCACCATTCTGCCCAAAATGGCCAACATGGTACTGTTTGCCATTAATTCTCCTTCATTGATTGGTTTTCCGGCTCGGATAGCAGCAAACAACTCCTCATGTTGAGTTTCATAAGGATTGTTTTTTTCGCCTTCATAATCCCATAGGCTATCATTTTGAATTCTATGTGTCTGCCTACCTATATCGACTACAGCATTCCCGTTTTTACCAAACACATCAGCTTTATTGACATTGGAACATCCTTGTTGTTGCCTGCTAAAATGAATCCCTTTTGCACCATTTTCATATTCATATTCAATAGCGAAGTGATCATAGATATTTCCCCACTTCTTTTCAGTCCTTGATTGTCTGCCTCCTGAACCTGTTGCTTTTAACGGAAGCTTATCACCAAATGCCCAAGACATCATGTCTAAGCTATGGACCATCATTTCCACGATATAATCTCCGGAAAGCCAATCATAATAATACCAGTTTCTCAATTGATATTCCATTTCAGTCCAGGAAGGCTGTCTCTCTTTGTACCATAATCCGCCACCGTTTCTGACTGTCAATACCGACATCACTTCCCCGATTTCCCCATTATTGATTTTTTCAAACAAAGCTCTTTTTGGAAAGTCATACCTAAAAGTAAAGCCTGAAACCAAATTCAATCCTTTTTCTTTAGCCAACCTTGCAGTTTCCATAACACTTCTTACTCCAGGTGCATCAACTGCCACGGGCTTTTCACAAAACACATGCTTTCCTGCCTGAACCGCCGCTTTAAAATGACCTGGCCTGAAGGCAGGTGGTGTAGTCAGAATCACCACATCGACATCGGAGTCCAATACTTTTTGATAAGCATCAAATCCGATGAATTTTTGACCCTCGCCAACTTGGACCTGAGTTGGATTAACCTGAATGAGCGCATTGTAAGATTCATCCAAATAATCCGAAAATATATCAGCCATGCAGGTCAGAACAGTATTTGGATCTGCTTTTAATGCCTGGGCTGCTGCACCTGTACCTCTACCTCCACATCCAATCAAACCTACTTTTAGGATGTCGTTTTTCATGCCAAAACTTTTGTTGACATTAAAAACAAGAGGAAGGGCGGCACTTCCGACCAAGGCCTTTCCTGTAGTTTTGAGAAAGGCTCTTCGATTTTGGTTTTCAGCGTTGTCTTTTGAATATTCCATATTAAGGCTTTTTGTTTGAGGTACACCTAACTTCATTTATGATATTGATCCAGAAACAAGAATTAACCCGGTCCCAAGAAACTGGCTATTGATTTGTTTTATTACAGTTATTTCTTATTTGGATCGACTGGTAAGCCCAGCTTTTTGAAAAATGCAGCGGGTTCATCCAGAATGATCACCGTCTCATCCAGTTCCCTTCCAGTTTTTTCGTAGAGTTCTTTTCGGCCTTTCATATCATCTACCAATTCCATGTAGGCAATCTGTCCTACCCTGACTGCCACTCTCCTTGGAACCACCACCACGCCGTCTCCATCTGCCACAATCACATCACCGGGATAGACCAGACAACCACCTACCACTACCGGTCTTTGGGCATCAATAAATTCATTACGACCGATCCTTTCGCCCCTTCCTCTTTCAAAATAATTCATATAAACAGGATTCTTCTGCCTGATGACTTCATCTATATCCCTTACACCTCCGGCTGCAACAAGGCCGACAGCCCCTTTTTCCTGCCAATCCATAATATTTTTGGACCCTGTGGAACCTGTATCATTATCATCCTTATTATCCATCACGACTACAGTCCCTTGTTTTATATATTGCTGAAATGGTTCTGAAGATAACTGGGAATACCACATCCCTCTCCATTTCCTATATTCTTCATAATTTTCGGGCTTGGTCAGATCTGCTCCAGGATGCATGGGCCTGTTGGTAGGACCGTATCGGACCGTCACGGCTATCCCTGAAAACCTGTGACTCATGGTTTCCACATCTTTCCATAGAGGAGCAATTTTGGGATCCATCACGCCCACATCCATATATCCCACCGTCACCAGACCATCTACCACATCCGTGACACGGGCACCTTTATATAAGGCTATCAATACTTCGTCAGAAACAACCGGTTCATTTTGGGCATTAAGATTGGTATGTATTGTTATTACACCAATCAGAAATAGAGGCAAGAATAAGTTTTTCATAATAATAATGGGTTTATTGTTTTTTTAATTTAATCACATTTTCAGACTCTTGATTATTGACTGAGGTCAAACACTACATTCAATTTTTAATTGCTGCACTATGAAAAAAATATAATTTTTTAATCACTGAATCACTGGGAGAAAAACTGGTAAAACCAACTGGCAATTCATGATTTCTACTTACCGTTTGAATAAAGAAAGCATTTTAAACGCAAAAATCAAAAGGGGATTTTCTATCTTGGAATATCTGAACGATGTATGGTATCCACCCAAAATTCTTCCCCCTATGAAAAGCCCAAAAGACACAAGAAGAACCTTTATCAAAAAAACCATATTAGGGACAACTGCCCTGTCAATTGGAGGGATTCTCCCTGGATTCAGCCCCAAAAGCTATGGGAAAATACTTGGTGCCAATGACCGCATCAAAGTATCTGTAATGGGCGTCAACAGCAGAGGCAATGCCTTGGCGCAGAACTTTGCCAAGCAGCCCAATGCTGAAGTACTGCATATCTGTGATGTCGATAGAATTGCCGCTGAAAAATGTATTGCTGCAGTTTCAAAAATCCAGGACAAACAACCCAAAGCCACTGCCGATTTCAGAAAAAGCCTGGAGGATAAGGATGTGGATGTGTTGGTGGTCGCCGCACCTGACCATTGGCATGCTCCAGCGGCAATCTTAGCTTGTAAAGCGGGAAAAGATGTCTATTTGGAAAAACCTTCCAGCCATAATCCCCACGAAGGAGAAATTTTGATTCAAGCTGCATCAAAATATAACAGCGTCATTCAAATGGGGAACCAAAGACGTTCCTGGCCCAATGTGGCTGCAGCGATAAAGGAAGTACATGACGGTGTGATAGGAAGACCCTATTATGCCAAAACCTGGTACACCAACAAAAGGGGCCCGATTGGAATAGGAAAGAAAGTTTCCGTACCTGATCACCTCGATTATGAACTTTGGCAGGGACCTGCACCAAGGGAAGATTATCGGGACAATATCATCCACTACAACTGGCATTGGTTCTGGAACTGGGGTACCGGAGAAGCCCTCAACAACGGAACCCATATGGTGGATCTGGCCAGATGGGGACTTGGCGTGGAATTCCCGACTAAGGTCACCTCATCCGGTGGAAGATATCGATACCAAGATGACTGGGAAACGCCCGACACCCAGATGATCAGTCTGGAGTTTGACAACAACTCCCTGATTACCTGGGAAGGAAGAAGCTGCAATGGGATCAACAATGAAGGTTCCAGCGTTGGAGTGATTTTTTATGGTGAAGAAGGGTCGCTCAATATCGGAGGGGGTAATGCCTATGCTATCTATGATCTGAAAAACAAACTGGTCAAAGAGGTGAAATTTGATCGTACTGTGGATGCCAGAAATCTTTCTGACCCGACTCAGGATCTGGACGCCATCCATATCCAAAATATGTTTGATGCGATCAAAAAAGGAACGCCTTTGGCAGCAGAAATCAATGGTGGGCAGGCCAGCACACTTTTGGTCCAATTGGGAAATATTGCGCAGCGCTCAGGTGGAACCCTCCACATCAATCCTAAAAATGGGCATATTATAAATAACAAATCAGCAATTAAATATTGGAAAAGGGACTATGAACCAGGTTGGGAACCCACAGCATAATTGAATTAATGATGATTCTTTGCAAAACAATAAATCAATGGAAAACCAACTAAACAGAAGAAAATTTATCCTGACCAGTGCAACAGCGCTCACGGGAATCAGCGCCATGGGATTTCCTTCACAAGCTGGAAGAACACGGTCATCTTCTGATAGCCCACTCAAGGTAGGATTGATCGGATGTGGCAGCAGGGGAATAGGATTGGCCATGATTCTAAAGGAACTTCCTGAATATGAATTGATCGCCTGTTGCGATATTATTCCTGAACATCTGAAAAGAGGACTGGAGTATGCCCAAGGTAAAGCCAAAGGATATGGGAATTATGAA
>NZ_JBGSXS010000001.1:0-2041 GCF_041751335.1 Aquiflexum sp. | reverse complement strand
TTGAATACTTTTTGGACAATTATGGAAATTTCGGAACTGGAACTAAAATCAACGTGGAATCTGGTAAGGATGATTATCTGATTGACCTAGAAGGGTTAAATCCGGGACTTCACCTGTTGATGGTTAGGGCTAAAAACAATTTTGGAAAATGGTCCCATACCAAAAGCAGCGTTTTCTTTTTGGCAGATAATGAATTATCCAAAATCGTGGAATTAAGATACCAATTTCTAGGTACCGGATTTGAAAGTGAAATATTCCGGTTTACCGATTTTGAGCCTGCTACTGAAATTGATCTTTCACAAAACCAATTCCTAACAAATGCAAGTGGGTTGGAAGAAGGAGAGAATTACAGGATCAAACTCATTGCCGTCAATGAAAAGGGGCAACAAAGCTTGGTTTACACTGCATCATTTGTTTACTCGGTCAAACCTCCACTATCTATTACTGACCTTAAAATCACTAATCCAACTTGTTTCGGAACCGAAGATGGAAAAGTGGAGATAAGCGCTGAGGGCGAAGATATTGAAATTGAATACAGTATGGATAACACAACCTTCCAAGGTTCTGGGATTTTTGAAAATCTGGCACCTGGAGCGTATATAGCCTATATCAGGGACAAAAATGACACGGAAAATTTGGTACAGGAATCTTTTGAAATAACCGGCCCTACTGAAATCCAAGTATCAATTTCCAACATCAACCAAGTTTCTTGCCCTGGAGACTCCAATGGCGGTGTCACCGTCAATGCGACAGGTGGCGCAGGTTCCTTTACCTACAAACTTTCAACCCAGACTACATTCCAAGCAGGGAACCAATTTGGAGACTTAACAGCGGGGGATTATACCTTCACAGTCAAAGATGGTAACGGATGTGAATCCAGTAGCACGGTCCAGATCACTGCTCAAAATGAAAGTCCGCCAATCCCTACCCTATCCATTCAGGGCACTGATGGGATATCTACGGAAGTCCAACTGGTTTCCAGTAGTCCCAGCGGTAACCAATGGTTAAGAAATGGTGCTGAAATCCCCGGGGCAACCGGACAATCTTTAGAAATAACCCAAGCAGGAAGCTATCAGGTTAGAGTGACCGGAGGATCGGGTTGTTCATCTATTTCGGCTGCAACTGTGATCACTGAGTTGGGTGAAATCCGAACCGGTAATTTGATCAAACTCTACCCCAATCCTGCAAATGACCTAGTCAGGGTCAAATTCGAAAGGGATTTCTATCTGGAGAAAATTACCATAGTCAATTCCCAAGGGATATTGGTCAATATCCTGGAAATCCAAAAAATGACAGATGAGGTGATAATAGAGGTGACAAGATTCGCTCCAGGCAATTACATCCTGTTGGTAGAAGGAGTTGGAATGAACGAAAGATTAAACTTGATAAAAAGATAACAGCTATGAAAACTTCCTATAAAAACATATTGGACATGACCATAGCTGTTGTCTTAGTAATCACAGCCATATCATGTGGAGACGATCCAAAACCCCAACCAGAACCTACCAAATCCGAATTGATTGCTCAAAACTGGTCATTAAGATCTGTCAGCATCGGTGGACAGCCTGAAAACATCTCGGGCTACTCCATCCGCTTCCAAAGTAATGGGAATTTCACTTTCTCTACCCCGGGAGTACCTGGCTTACCTTCAAGTGGGACTTGGGCATTAAATGCATCCGAAACGGTTATCATACTAAACGGCTCTATAGAACTTCCCATCCGTACATTGACCAAAACCAATTTTGCTTTTGATTACACCTATCAAAATCATAAGGAGGGAAATGTGACGGTGCAATTTGTTTTGGGGGTTTGATTGTAGTGTTATGAATTTTATAAAAACTAAAAATTCAAAAATATGATAAGGACAGGAATGCTTGCATTGGTTTTGATTTTCCATTTATCAGGGGATTTCAATAAGGAAATACCTGAGTGGGAAATAGAAGCTCCAAATTATATCCATTGGATTTTCCCAACCATTACTGGCAATTTGCTTTATAAAGGAACTGATGGAATCCATGGGCTTGATCCAGAAACCAGAGAA